>CANOCD010000088.1 GCA_947564495.1 uncultured Angelakisella sp.
GCCTTTATGGCTTACAAGTTTTTGTAACGCCGCAGGGCGGAAAAAGACCCGTCCGGGCGGCGTGCGGGGAGATTTTGAATGGGCTCTTATAGGGAAACAATGGGGGGCGGCGCTGGCAGAAGGACCGATCCCTTGCTCCCGGCTGCCCCGGTCCGGCGGGGCGGCTGCCTTCAGTATCCGGATGATCTGATGGGTATTATCATACACGAAAGGCCACGAAAAAACTGTTTTCCATTTTACATTTTGGAGGAGATGGATAAAAAATATCCTTCCCCTTTTTGGATTTTAGGCAACAGGAGAGCATCCCGGGGAATTTTCCTTTTTCTTCCAAGATGCAGAAAGGCCGCCCTCGCCGGACGGCCCAAAAAGTCAGGGCGGCGGTTCCCGCAAGAAGGAACCGCCGCCCCGGAGAGGAGTCACTTGTGGTATCGCATCATGATATGGGGCACCCCGCAGATGTCAAAGACCTCCGAGGTGGTGACGAACCCCAGCTCGCTGTAGAACTTTTCCAGGTAGGCCATGGCGGAAATTTCCACCTCGGCCCCGCCGCTGTCCTCCAGCAGCCACCGGCAGGCCCGGCGGACCAGTTCCCCGCCCAGGCCCTGTTTTCTGGCGGGCTTCTTCACCACCAGGCGGCCAAAAGTGGGCAGGCCGCTTTTTTCGTAGCCGCAGCCGGCGGGGAGCAGGCGGACGTATCCCACGAGGGAGCCGTCCTCCCCCCGGGCCAGCAGATGGGCGGCCTTCTGGTCCCAGCCGTCCAGGTCGGGGTAGATGTTCCCCTGCTCCAGAATGAACACCTCCTGGCGGCAGGCCAGCAGCTCGTAAAGGGTTGCGGTGTCCAGCTGGGAAAAGGGGAGAAGCTGGTAGGTCATGGGACGCCCTCCTTCCGGTCGGGGATCAGCCCTTGTAGTCGGGCTTTTTGCCGATGAGCTCGATGATGTCCTTCATCCCGGCGATCATGGCGTCGATGTCCTCCTTGAGGTTGTACCACTGGCAGGAGATGCGGAATCCGCCCACGTTGTCGGTGAACCGCTGGGCGATGAAGATCTTCCGGGCATGGAGGGCCCGCAGGATCTTGCGGTCGATCTCCACGTCGTCGTAGAGGCGGGCGATGATGATGCCGGCCCGGCGGCCGGGGTCACGATGGGTGATGATGGTGCCGCCGATGGCCTCGATCTGGTCCATGCAGTATTCGCCCAGCTCCCAGACGTGCTCCTGGATGTTCTCGATGCCGATCTCGTTGACCAGGCCCAGGGATTCCCCCAGGGCGATGGCGCCGGGGTAGTTGCTGGTGCCGCCGATCTCGTACTTCCGGGCGGTGTTGGGGAAGGTCCAGTCAAAGACCGACTGGGAATCCAGCTTCTCCCAGTAGGCGCCCCAGCCGCCCTCGGGGACGGTGGTGTTCAGGTAGCCGCCGTAGCTCTGGCCGATCTTGTCCAGGGCCTCCCGGTTGACGTAGAGGATGCCGGTGCCGTAGGGGCTGTTCCCCCACTTGTGGCCGCCGGCCACCATCAGGTCGATGTGGCACTCCTTGGTGTCGATCTTGGTGACCCCCATCTGCTGGACGGCGTCCACCACGAACATGATGCCGTTTGCCTTGCACCAGTCGCCGATCTCTTTGAGGTCGCTGGCCCAGCCGTTGCACCACTCAACAGTGGACATGACCAGGATCTTGGTGGTCTTGTCCGCCAGCTTGGCGAAGTCGGCGGCCCGGAAGCGGTTGTCCGGGGTCTTGCAGACCCGGATGTCGATGTTCTTGGTCTTTCTCATCAGGCACCAGGGCAGGGCCACCTGGATGAACTCCAGGTTGGTGGTGATGATGCTGTCCCCGTCCTCCAGGGGGATGCCGGCGGCGGCGATGTTCAGGCCGTGGGAGGTGCTCTCCACCAGGGCGATCTCCTCCGGGTCGGCGTTAAAGAGCTTGATGGCCTCGTCGTAGGCCTTGTGGCGCAGGGCGTCCATGGCGATATGGTGAGCACTGCTGTTGGCCTCGTCCTGGCGGGCGGTCATCTCGGCAAAGGCTTTGACGGCCTCCACCGCCCGGCGGGGGGCGAAGCTGACGCAGGCGGCGTCCAGGAAGGTCATGGTTTTCAGCACGGGAAATTCCTCTTCACGGATCTTCTTCCAGTCAATGGGTGCGTTCATGGCGATGTCTCTCCTTTTCAACCGTAGTGGCCGGAGGCGTGATACCTCCGGCGGTTTTCCCCGGGGCCGGGGATCTGTCCTTCTGCATCTTCATTTTAACGGAAATGGTCCACAAAGGTCTGTTAAATAGTTTATAATCGCCAAATTTTTTCAAAAGAAATTTTCTTGACACCATTTTTCCCCCATGCTAAAATGAAAAACAGATCTTGTCCCCGGGCGTCGGGCGCCGGGGCGAAAGGGAAGTGAGAGCCTATGACCCCGGAGATGGAGCGGATCTTGAGCCACGATTGGGGGGATGTCAACTCCCCCTGGATCGGGGCGGACCTGGGGATCTGGAGCATCCTTCTGGAGGGGCGCAAGCCGGTCCGCTGCCCGGCGGGGAGCATCATCTTCAGCCAGGAGGACCCCTTCAGCCTCATCTACATCGTGGCCCGGGGCCGGGTGTGCATCAGCGTCTTTCACAGCGACGGGGAGCAGAAGCACCTGTACATCGCCTGCCCCGGGGCCATGTTCGGGGAAAACGCCTGCATCCTCAGCCACCCCCACGGCACCACCGCCACCGCCATCGTGGACAGCGACCTTTACGCCATCCCCAGCAAGGAGTGCCAGCGGCTCTTCCACAGCCAGCAGCAGATCGCCGACTCCATGCTCCAGTACGTGGCCCGGAAGAACCAGATGCTCATCGCCCAGGCGGCCATGCTCTCCTTCGACCGGGCGGAGCAGCGGGTGGCCAAGACCCTCCTCCAGCTCTGCGACACCTACGGCGTCCCCACCCCCGGGGGAAAGCGCATCGACATCCGCTTCACCTGCACCGACATCTCCTCCATCATCAACACCAGCCGGGTCACCGCCAACAACGTGATGATGTCCTTTGCCCGCATGGGCATCCTCTCCCGGGACAACGGCTTTTACACCATCCACGACCAGCAGGCCCTCCAGGAGCTGGCGGTGCAGTAAAGAACACAATAGGACCCCCGCCCCGGCGTCCCCCCATGGACCCCGGGGCTTTTCCCATGCCCGACCCGCCCCAGAACCTTTTGCCGCCCCCGGAATAGACTGGTAGAAGAGGAAAAGGAAACCTTCTCTCTCCTCCAATCTTCCAAGGGAGTGTTGCGATATGAACTTGACCGATCTGTCCCGGCTGCGGGACGGGGAGCAGGCCCGGGTCACCGGCATCGCCGCCGGGGCGGGGGCCATGGGGCGGAGGCTCCGGGACATGGGGCTGGTCCGGGGGACCCGGGTGGAGTGCCTCCTCCACAGCCCCTTCGGGGACCCCGCCGCCTATCGGATACGGGGGGCCGTGGTGGCCCTGCGGCGGGAGGACAGCCGCAGGGTCCGGGCGGTCCTCCTGTGAGAGACAAAGGGGGGATCTTGGAATGGGACTGACAAGAGGCTCCACCGGCCTGGCCGCCCTGGACGGGGGGCTGGTCCTCCAGCGGCTGGCCGAAAGCGACCGGGTCATCGCCCTGGCGGGCAACCCCAACGTGGGGAAAAGCACCGTCTTCAACGCCCTCACGGGGATGAATCAGCACACCGGGAACTGGCCCGGCAAGACGGTGGCCACCGCCCAGGGGCGGTGCGTCCGCCACGGCCAGGGCATCCTCTTTGTGGACCTCCCCGGCACCTACTCCCTCCTGGCCCACTCCGCCGAGGAGGAGGCCGCCCGGGATTTCCTCTGCTTCGGCGGCGGGGACGGGGCGGTGGTGGTCTGCGACGCCACCTGCCTGGAGCGCAACCTCAACCTGGTCCTCCAGGTCCTGGAGATCACCCCCCGGACGGTGGTCTGCGTCAACCTCCTGGACGAGGCCGCCAAAAAGGGCATCCACATCGACCTGGAGGGCCTGGAAAAGAGCCTGGGGGTGCCGGTGGCGGGGACCAGCGCCCGGAGCGGCAAAGGGCTGGAGGAACTCCTCTGCCGCCTGGGGGAGATGGCCTCCTCCGGGGGGCCGGGGAAACCCCTGGGGGTGGTCTACCCCCGGGTGGTGGAGGACGGGGTCTCCCTCCTCCTCCCCGCCCTGCGGGAGGCGGCGGGCCCCAAGCTGAACCACCGCTGGCTGGCCCTCCGCCTCCTGGAGGGGGACGAGAGCCTCTCCCGGGCCCTCTGTACTTACCTGGGGGAGGACATCACCAAGCGCCCGGCGGTGGCCGAGGCCCTGGCCGCCGCCCGGGACCTTCTGGCCCAGGCGGGGTGGAGCCCCGGCGACCTGGAGGAGGCCCTGGTGGACGCCATCGTGGCCACGGCGGAAAGCGTGGCCTCCGGGGTGGTCTGCGCCCCGGAAAACACCGGGGAGCGGGACCGGAAGCTGGACCGGCTTTTCACCAGCAAAAGGACCGGCATCCCCGCCATGCTCCTCCTCCTGGCCCTGGTGTTCTGGCTCACCATCGCCGGGGCCAACTACCCCAGCCAGCTCCTTTCCGCCGGGCTGTTTTCCCTGGGGGATCTCCTTGCCGCCGGGCTCCAAAGGCTGGGCTGCCCCGGCTGGCTCCTCTCCCCCCTCATGGACGGGGCCTACCGGGTGCTGGCCTGGGTGGTGGCGGTGATGCTCCCCCCCATGGCCATCTTCTTCCCCCTCTTCACCCTCCTGGAGGACTTCGGGTACCTGCCCCGGGTGGCCTTTAACCTGGACCGGTGCTTCCAGCGGGCCCACGCCTGCGGCAAGCAGGCCCTGACCATGGCCATGGGCTTCGGCTGCAACGCCGCCGGGGTGGTGGGCTGCCGGATCATCGACTCCCCCCGGGAGCGGCTCATCGCCATCATCACCAACTCCTTCGTGCCCTGCAACGGCCGGTTCCCCACCCTCACCCTTCTCATCACCGTCTTTTTCCTGGGGGGACAGGAGGGCTTCTGGCCCTCGGTCCTCTCCGCCCTGGGGCTCACCGGGGTGATCCTTCTGGGAGTGGGGGCCACCCTCCTGGTCTCCCGGCTCCTCTCGGCCACCATCCTCCGGGGAATGCCCTCGGCCTTCGCCCTGGAGCTCCCCCCCTACCGCCGCCCCCAGATCGGCAAGGTGCTGGCCCGCTCCATCCTGGACCGGACCCTCTTTGTCCTGGGCCGGGCGGCGGCGGTGGCGGCCCCGGCGGGGCTCCTCATCTGGGGGATGGCCAACATCACCCTGGGGGATGTCACCCTCCTCCGGCTCTGCGCCGGCTTTCTGGACCCCTTCGCCCGGCTACTGGGGATGGACGGGGTGATCCTCCTGGCCTTTCTCCTGGGCTTTCCCGCCAACGAGATCGTCATCCCCATCATCATCATGGCCTACCTTTCGGCGGGGAGCCTGACCGAGATGGAGAGCACCGCCCAGCTCCACGCCCTCTTTGCCGCCAACGGCTGGACCTGGGCCACCGCCGGGTCGGTGATCCTCTTTTCCCTCTTCCACTGGCCCTGTTCCACCACCTGCCTCACCATCCGCAAGGAGACGGGGAGCTGGAAGTGGACGGCGGTCTCCATCCTGGTCCCCACGGCGGCGGGGATGGTCCTCTGCTTCCTCTTCACCGCCGCCGTCCGGCTGCTGGGTCTGGCGTAGCATCCAAATTTGAAAGAAAACAGAACTATCCGTCAAATCACCGTTTTGGATTTGACGGATAGTTCTGTTTTCAGATCGGAAGAGCGTCGT
>CANOCD010000089.1 GCA_947564495.1 uncultured Angelakisella sp.
GGACCATGGCGTACCGCAAAATTTTCCCGCCGATGCGGTAGCCCTTCTGGAGGACCTGGGCCACGGTGTTCTTGCCCAGGTTCTCGTCCTCGATGTGCATGACGGCGTTGTGCAGCTCCGGGTCAAAGGGGACGCCGGTCTCGGCGATCTCCTCCACCCCTTGATTCGCCAGGACGTCCCAGAGGCCCTTGTAGATGAGCTCCACGCCCTTCTTGTACTCCTCGTCGGTACAGGGGCTTTCCAGGGCCCGCTGGAGGTTATCCAGCACCGGCAGCAGCCCCCGCAGGGTGTCGGCCACGGCGTCGCTGTAGATGCTCTCCTTCTCCTTGGCGGTGCGGTTGCGGAAGTTGCCGAACTCCGCCATGAGGCGGAGGTTCCGGTCCTCCAGCTCCGCCTTTTCCGCCCGGAGCTGTTCCAACTCGCCGGGGGGCTGGGGGGCTTCCTCTTCCGGGGTCTCGGGAGTGTTTTCCTCCTCCGTCTCCGGGAGGATGGGGGTCTCCTCCTCCGGGGAGGTCTCCGGTTCCAGTCTGTCCTTCTCGTTTGGCGCCAATTCCGTTATCCTCCGTTCTTCGCAGGATTTCCTGCGTCACTTTTGCTCTTCCAGGGTGGCCTCCAGCAGCCGCCCCAGGGTCTGGGAAAAATACTCCAGGTGGGGGATCACCCGGGCGTAATCCATCCGGATGGGCCCGACAAGCCCCATGGCCCCGGTGTTGTCCTGGCCGATGGGGTAGCGGCTGATGATCACCGAGGAATCGGCAAAGCCGCTGTTGGGGTTCTCCTTCCCCACAAAGACCCGGATGCCCTCCTCCTCCCGGTCGATGAGCTCCAGCACCGCCTCCCGGGAGTTGATGACCCGGAAGAGCTGGTTGGCCACCCGGCGCAGGTCCTCGTACTCCAGGAGGTTGCTGGTCCCGCTGCGGTAGATGCGGCCGTCGCAGCACTCCCGGCAGAGCTCGTAGAGGGTGGTGAGGACGGGGGAGAAGATGTCCACATACCCCTTGCCCAGGGTGAAGGCCACCGAGCTGAGGTAGGCGGTGGTGACCTCGTTGATGCTCCGCCCCGCCAGGTGCCCGTTGGCGAAGGTCTGCAAAAACTCCAGGATCTTGGGGGTGAGGACGAAATCCACCCGGCAGGCTTTGTTCTTCACCATCCCGTTGGAGGTGATGAGGAGGATGACCACCGTGTGGTCGGTGGCGGGGATGATCTCGATCTTCCGGACCCTGGCGCTCTCCCGGGTGAGGGTGGTGGAGATGACGGCGCAGCCGGTGTACTCGGCCAAAGTCCTGGCGGCGTCCTCCAGCAGCCGGTCGGGGTCGGGGTCCCGGAGGTTGAAGAGGGCTTCGATCTCCTGCTTCTCCCGGTCGGTGAGGGGTTTCTCCCGCATGAGTTCATCCAGGTAGAGGCGGTAGCCCAGGTGGGAGGGGACCCTTCCTGCGGAGGTGTGGGGCTGTTCCAAAAGTCCCTGGTCGAAGAGCACCGCCATCTCGTTGCGGACGGTGGCCGAGGAGACCTTGCCCTCCAGGATGGCCGCCACGGCCTTGGAGCCCACCGGTTCCCCGGTGGCGATATGGGTCTCCACGATGGCGGAGAGTATCCGCTGTTTTCGGTTGTCCAGGTCCACCGCCGCCATCTCCTTTGCTTTCTGGGCTTAGCACTCTTTTCTTTGGAGTGCTAACGACTATTATTGTACCCTATTTTTCCGGGAAGTCAAGGGCTTTCACAAATAATTTACAATTTCTTTTCGCAGCCCCGTCCCCGGGGGGCCCCTTCTCTGCCCCGGGGCGCCGGAAAGGACCCGAGGGGCGGGGCCTCCTGCCGGCCCGCCCCCGCCCGGGGCCCCCGCCTGAAAGGCGCCCCCGAAAAAAAGCGCAGAAAAAAGGCCCCGCTCCGTTTCCGGAACAGGGCCTTGACTTTCTGCAAAAACCCGGGGGATCACTCCTCCACGGCAGCCTCTTCCTCCTCCACAGGGGCGGGGGCGGCAGCGGCGTTCTCCGCCTCCTCGGCGGCCTCCCGCTCGGCCAGCAGGGCCTTGATGGACAGGCTGGCCCGCTTCTTCTCGTAGTCCAGCTCGGTGATCTTGGCTTCCACCACGTCACCCACCGACAGCTTGTCGGCGACTTTCTCCACCCGCTCCCGGGCGATCTGGGAGATGTGGATGAGGCCGTCGATGCCGGGGATGATCTGGGCGAAGGCGCCGAAGGCGGTGATGGACATGATCTTGACGGTGACGATGTCCCCCACCTGGTGCTGGGTCTTGATGACCTCCCAGGGGTTGTCCTCCGACTTCTTGTAGACCAGCGAGACCTTCTTGTCCTCGGTGTTGATGTCCTTGACGGTGACGGTGACCACGTCGCCCACCTTGACCACCTCGGAGGGGTGCTTCACCCGCAGCCAGGTCAGATCGGTCATGCCGATGCGGCCGTCCACCCCGCCCAGGTCCACAAAGACGCTGAAGTTGGTGATGGACTTGACGGTGCCGGTGTAGACCTTGCCCACTTCCACTTCTTCCCAGAACTTCTTGGCCAGCTCTTCCCGCTGGGCGCGAAGGACGGCGCTGATGGAACCCAGGGCCCGGCGGCGCTGGCGGTTGGTCTCCAGGATCTTGAAGGAGACCTCCTTGCGGAGCAGGACGTTCAGGTCCCCGTCACGGGGCACCCCGGACTGGGAGGCGGGGACGAAGACCTTGATGCCGTTGGAGAGCACCAGGATACCGCCCTTGATGACCTCGGTGACCACCCCGGTGAGGACCTCCCCGGTCTCCCCGGCGTTCATCACCTTCTCGAAGCCGGCGGCCTGGTCCAGACGCTTCTTGGAGCACATGGCGGTGCCCTCCACGTCGTTGACCCGGACCACCAGAAGCTCGATCTCCTGGCCCACCTGGACCAGGTCCTCCGGCTTGGCGGAGGGGTCGTCGGTGAGCTCGCTCATGGGCACGAACCCGGCGTGCTTGGTGCCGATGTCCACGAAGATCTCGTTCGGCTTGATGCCGGTAACGACACCCGTTACCTTCTCCCCATTATATGTACTTTTGAAGGATTGATCCAGCATCTCCTCAAAAGTCATGTCGTTGCTGATGTTGTCCATTCTGCTCATGGTTTCTTGAACCTCCTTAATTATACCAACCGGCGTCGATGCGCCGGCAGTAATTCCGATCAGCGAGGCCCGGGAGAAAAGCTCCCCGTACCGGGCCAGTTCCCCGGCCTCCTCCACCAGCGCCGTGGGGCAGCGGGCGGAGCAGATGCTGCACAGCTTGCGGGTATTGGAGCTGTGGCGGCCCCCAATGACCACCATGGCGTCCACCCGGGAGGCCAGCTCCGCCGCCTCCTCCTGCCGTACAACAGTCGCTTTACATATTGTATCAAATATCTTGAGATTTGTACACACTTTTTTTGCGGAAAAAACGGTTTTCTTCCATTCTTGTCTGTTAAAAGTGGTCTGGGCCACCAAAATACAGCTTTGTTTGTGGAAATTTTCCAAAGAGGAGGCCGCTTTTTCCAGTTCTTCCCCGGTCTGGACCACCAAAAAAGGGCCGGCGCAGTGCCCCGTGATGCCCCGGACCTCTGGGTGCCCCGGGTCCCCGGCCACCAGGACCATGGTCTCGGGGGGCTGGGCCGCCACGATCTGGTGGACCTTGGCCACAAAGGGGCAGGTGGCGTCGATGTACCGCAGCCCCAGGCGGTCCAGCTCCCGGGTGACCGAGAGGGCCACCCCGTGGGCCCGGATGATGACCACCGCCCCCTTGGGGGCCTCGGCGGGGGAATCGATGACCGTGACCCCCTTTTCCCCCAGGCGGCGGGTCACCGTCTCGTTGTGGATGATGGGCCCCAAGGTGCAGACGGGGTACCGGCCGGCGGCCCGTTCCGCCTCCCGCTCCACCAGTTCCACCGCCCGGCGGACCCCGAAGCAGAAGCCGGCGGTCTTGGCGGTCTCGATCCTCACGGCTCCCCCTCCCATCCCAGCAGGGCGTTGATCCGCCCCATGATGAGCTTGCTGGCCCGGCGGAGGGAGGACCGCTCCTCCCCCTCAAAGCCCAGCTCCCCGTAGGGGATGACCGGGCCGATCTTCACCGTGATCCGGGAGCGAAAACCCCGGCGTTCCCCGAAGAGGAGGGCGCAGGGGAGGACATCCGCCCCGGTCTGCCGGGCGATAAGGGCCGCCCCGGATTTGGGCTTCATGGGGCCGCCGGTGCGGTTCCGGGTCCCCTCGGGGAAGATGCCCACCAGGTGCCCCGTCTGGACCAGCTCCACCGCCCGGTTGATGGCGGACATATCCCCCGCCCCCCGGTTCACCGGAAAGACCCCCAGCATCCGCAGAAGGAGGCCGAAGGGCTTGTTGTCGAACCACTCCGCCTTGCTCATAAAGAACACCTGGCGCCGGGGGATGGCGTGGGCCAGGACGATGGGGTCCTTGAGGAACCGGTGGTTGCAGACCACCAGGGCCCCGCCCTCCTTCGGGATGTTCTCCCGGCCCTCCACACGGATGCTGTAGAGGATGGCCCAGATGACCCGGGTGACCTGCCAGGCAAAGGCATAGAAGGGGGTCATAGGGTCACCCCGCTCTTTTGGCGCACATGGTCCACCACCGCCTGGATGGAGCCCTCCAGGGTGAGGCCGGTGGTGTCGCAGAGCCAGGCGTCCTCCGCCTGGCGCAGGGGGGCGGCGGCCCGGTGGGAGTCGTTGTAGTCCCGCTCCTCCACCTCCCGGAGGACGGTGTCGAACTCCACCGCTTCCCCCTTGGCCACAAGCTCCTTATACCGCCTCATGGCCCGCTCCCGGGGGTCGGCGGTGAGAAAGATCTTCACGGCGGCGTCGGGGAGGACCACCGTCCCGATGTCCCGCCCGTCCATGATGACGTTGTGCTTCCGGGCCAGGTCCCGCTGGAGTTCCAGCAGGAACCGCCGGACCTCGGGCATGGCCGAAACGGCGGAGGCGGCCATGCTGGCCTCGGGGGCACGGATGGCCTGGGAGACGTCCTCCCCCCGAAGGAAGATCCGCTGGCCCTCCTCGGTAAACTCCAGGGTGATGTTGGTCTCGGCAAGACAGGGCAGCACCCGGGCGGGGTCCTTGGGGTCATCCCCCCTGCGGAGGGCGTCCAGGCCGATGGCCCGGTAGAGGGCCCCGGTATCCACGTGGAGGAACCCCAGCCGCCGGGCGGCCTCCTTGGCGATGGTGCTTTTCCCGGCTCCGGCGGGGCCGTCCAAGGCCACAGAGATCATATCCCAAACACCCCCAGGCATAAAGTGTGGCTATTGTAAAAATGCAAGATAAAGCTATTATACCACAGTTCGACAGGTCAGGTAAAGGGGGTTTTTCAGGATATTTTTTCGGGTGCCTGCATTTATCGCCCTGTGATCTGCAATTCCTGCTTCAAGGCCGACTGAAGGAGGGCGGAGACGTTTATGCCAGCCCGGTCCGCTTCGGCGTTCAGCCAGGAGGGAAGGGAAACGTTGCGGCGCACCGTCCGCAGGTCGTTTTTCCTGCGGTACTCCGCAAAATCCACATCCACCAGCGTTACAACATCTTCCTCGTGCTCCTTGGAGACCCCCGCAACGTCGGAAGGGCGGGGGAGCGCCTCCTTTTCGTCCTCCATGTCGATCCCCATAAGGCCGATGGCGTCCCGGGCCATTTCCATGGCGTCCGCATAGTCGGTCCCCTGGGTGTTGATGTTGAAGTCCGGCACGAACACGATGACGTGTGTCACGCCCTTGCTCATAACGATCGGGTATGCCGCTTTCATGGGAACA
>CANOCD010000090.1 GCA_947564495.1 uncultured Angelakisella sp.
AGCGCATCTTCAAGATGAGCCCCATCCACCACCACTTCGAGCTCTGCGGCTACACCGAGATCCAGATCGTCACCGCCTTCGCCCTGGTCACCGCCGCAGGCTCCGCCCTGGCCATTTTGGCCGCCATCCTTATGTAGCAAGGAGATGATCCCCATCGCCAGAGAGACCGCCGCCCGAAGGCTCCCCATCAAGCGGGCCAAGGGGAATATCGACCTCACCTTTCTGGTGCTGGTCCTCACCCTGCTGGTGCTGGGGCTGGTGCTCATGTTCTCCGCCAGCTACGCCTACGCCTACTACTACGAGGGCAACAGCTTCCACTACATCACCCGGCAGCTGGTCTGGGCGGGGCTGGGGCTCCTGGCCATGGCCTTTTTCTCCACCTGGGATTACCACTTCTGGCACCACCTGGTCTGGCTGGCCTTCGGGATCACTATCGTCATGCTGGTCATCGTCTACTTCATGCCCGCCCGAAACGACGCCCACCGGTGGATCTTCATCGGGGGCCAGCAGTTCCAGCCCACCGAAGTAGCCAAGTTTTCCATCGTCCTCCTCTTCGCCCACCTCATCTCCCTCAACCACGACAAGATGAAGACTTTCACCTACGGCATCCTGCCCTACGGGGTCATCCTGGTCCTCTACGCCGGCCTCATCGTCTTTGAGCCCCACCTTTCCGCCACCATCCTCATCATGGCCCTGGGGGTGGTCCTCATCTTCGTGGGCGGGGCCAGCCTCAAATGGTTCGGCCTGGGCGCCCTGGGGGGCGTGGGCCTTGTGGGCGTCGCCATGATGATCCCCTCCATCAACGAGCGTGCCATGTACCGCATCAACGTCTGGAAGGACCCCTTCATCGACCCCCAGGTCTCGGGGTTCCAGACCATCCAGTCCCTTTACGCCATCGGCTCCGGGGGGCTCATGGGGGCGGGGATCGGCAACTCCCGGCAGAAGTACCTCTTCCTCCCCGAGCCCCAGAACGACTTCGTCTTTGCCATCATCTGCGAGGAGCTGGGCTTTGTGGGGGCGGTGCTCATCATCCTGCTGTTCGCCCTCCTCATCTGCCGGGGCTTTATGATCGCCGTCAAGGCCCGGGACCGGTTCGGGATGCTCCTGGCCACCGGCCTCACCGCCCAGGTGGGCATCCAGGCGGTGCTGAACATCGCCGTGGTCACCAACACCATCCCCAACACCGGCATCAGCCTGCCCTTTTTCTCCTACGGGGGGTCGGCCCTGCTGATGCTCCTGGCCCAGATGGGCATCATTCTTTCCATCTCCCGGCAGACAGCCCTGGAAAAGGAGTGACCTGACATGAAAGTTTTGTTCGCCTGCGGCGGGACGGCGGGGCACATCAACCCCGGCCTTGCCATCGCCGCCGCTATCCAAACCCGCCATCCCGACGCCGTCATCCGCTTTGCCGGCAACCCCGACGGCATGGAGGCCCGGCTGGTCCCCAAGGCCGGCTTCGACTTCGTCCCCTTCAAGGCCATGGGCATCCAGCGGCGGCTGACCCCCTACAACATCTACCGGAACGTCAAGTCCGCCTTCCTCCTGGTCACGGCGGAGAGCCGGGCCAGAAAGGTCATCCGGGCCTTCGGCCCCGACCTGGTGGTGGGCACCGGGGGCTACGTCAGCGGCCCCATCCTCCTGGTGGCGGCGAAAATGGGCATCCCCACCGCCACCCACGAGCAGAACGCCTTCCCCGGGGTGACCACAAAACTTTTGGCCAAACGGGTGGACAAAATTCTCCTGGCGGTGGCCAAGGCGGAGGAATACCTCCCCCCCGAAGCCAAGGGAAAGTGCGTCGTCACCGGAAACCCGGTCCGCCCGGAGATCCTCTCCGCCCGGCGGGAGGAAGCCCGGCGGCTCTGCAAGGTCCCGGAGGGGAAGGTCTGCGTCCTCTCCTTCGGCGGGAGCCTTGGGGCCCAGCGGGTCAACGAGGCGGTGGCCGACGTCATGGCCTGGCACAAGGGGACAGGGAACATCCACCACATCCACGCCACCGGCCAGTACGGCACCGAGCTCCTGCCCCGGCTCCTGAAAGAGAAGGGGGTCTCCTGGGAGAGGAACCCCGGCCTGGACATCCGGGAGTACATCGACGATATGCCCAACTGCCTTGCCGCCGCCGACCTGGTGATCTGCCGGGCGGGGGCCAGCACCCTCAGCGAGCTGGAGGCGGCGGGACGAGCCTCCATCCTCATCCCCTCCCCCAACGTGGCGGAAAACCACCAGTACCACAACGCCATGGTGCTGCAAAACGCCGGGGCGGCGGTGGTCCTGGAGGAAAAGGACCTCACCGGGGAGGCCCTGGTGAAGCTGGTACAGGAGCTTGCCGCCGACCCCGCCCGCCTGGCGGAACTGGGGAAAAACGCCAGGAGCATCGCCGCCCTGGACGCCGTGGAGACCATCGCCGGCGAGGTCCTGGGGCTGCTGAAAAAGTAACCATTCCCACAAGGAAAACATAGGATACAGCGCAGGGGGGACCCCGTTCCCTCCAAGCATCTGGAAGGGCGCGGGGCGCTCCTCCCGGAGAGAGGGTGTATCCATGTCTCACTACATCATTCGGGGCGGGAACCGGCTGGAAGGCGCTCTCACGATCCACGGGGCCAAAAACGCCGCCCTGCCCATCCTGGCCGCCGCCGCCATCTGCGGCGACTCGGTGATCCACAACTGCCCGGACCTCACCGACATCACGGTGGCCATGGAGATCCTCCGCCACCTGGGCTGCGAGGCCCGGCGCCAGGGGGACGCCATCGTCACCACCCAGGGGAGGGCGGGGGACTGCCGCATCCCCGACGCCCTCATGGGGGCTATGCGCTCCTCCATCGTCTTTCTGGGGGGGATGATCGCCCGCCACGGCTGCGCCGAGCTGACCCTCCCCGGCGGGTGCGAGCTGGGGGCCCGGCCCATCGACCTCCACCTGGCCGCCCTGGAGCGGATGGGGGCGGAGATCACCGAGACCGGGGGCCGCCTCCTGTGCAGCGCCCCGGAGGGCCTGCGGGGGGCCCGCATCGACCTCTCCTTCCCCAGCGTGGGGGCCACCGAGAACACCCTCATCGCCGCCGCCACCGCCCGGGGGGAAACGGTCCTCACCGGGGCCGCCCGGGAGCCGGAGATCCTGGACCTCATCGACTTCCTCCGGGCCTGCGGGGCCAACATCGCCGTGGACCTGGACGGGGTCATCCGGGTGGAGGGGGTGGAGCGGCTCCACGGGGCGGAGCACCGGGTCATCCCGGACCGCATCGCCGCCGGGACCTACCTCTGCGCCGCCGCCATGACCGGCGGGGAGCTGCTGGCCAAGGAGGTCATCCCCGGCCACCTGGCCTCCACCCTGTCGGTGCTGGCCCAGGCGGGATGCCGGGTCTCCACCGGGCCGGACTGGGCCCGCCTTGCCGCCCCCCGGCGCCTTGCCGGGTTCGGAACGATCAAGACCATGCCCTACCCCGGTTTTCCCACCGATATGCAGTCGGTGATGATGGCCGCCGCCACGGTGGCCGACGGCCCCACCGTCTTTGTGGAGAACATCTTCGAGAGCCGTTACCGCCACGTCCCAGAGCTTCGCAAGCTGGGGGCCCGCATCCTCACCGAGGGCCGGGCGGCGGTGGTCACCGGGGTGGAACGGCTTGCCGGGGCCAGCCTCCTGTGCACCGACCTGCGGGGCGGGGCGGCGGTGGTGCTGGGGGCCCTGGCGGCCCAAGGGGAAAGCGCCGTCTTTGGCCTGGAGCATATCGACCGGGGCTACGACGACCTGGAAGGGAACCTTTCCCGCCTGGGGGCGGAGATACGACGAGAAGAGAACGGATGAAGAAGCTGGATGGATAAGAACCGGGTAAAAAGAAGAAAGCGAAGGCGGTGGCTGGGATACCTGGCCTTTCTGGCCCTGGTCCTCACCGGGGCGGGGGTCCTCTGCCTTGCCATGTTCTTTCGCACCAAGGAGATCGTGGTCACCGGCAACGACCGGTACACGGTGGAGGAGCTGGTCAGCGCCTCGGGCATCCAGCTGGAGCAGAACATCTTCACGGTGGACCGGGGGCGCACCGCCGCCCAGATCAAGGGGGCCTTCTCCTACCTGGAGGAGGTCCGGGTGGTCCCGGTGATGCCCACCACCATGGAGATCCAGGTGGTGGAGTCCATCCCCCAGCTGATGGTGGCGAACTCCGCCGACAGCTACTCTTTATTGAGCACCGGGGGGCGGATCATCGAGCAGTGCCTTGGCCTGGCGGGGGAGGAGCTGCCCCTGGTGGTGGGGACCGACTTCAGCTGGTTCCCCCAGGGGGCCTACCCCGAGGAGCTGCCTCCCGAGGTGACCAACCGCCGCCACAAGGAGCACCGGGAGGCCACCGACCGGGAGCTGGAGGCGGTGCGGGTGATGCAGACCCTCCGGTATGTCACCGCCTCCGCCGAGGCCACCGGTTTTGCCGGCATCAACTACATCGACGTCAGCGACGACCTGTGTACCTCGGTGCTGTGGGACAAGCGGGTGCTGATCCGGCTGGGGACCGAGCTGGAGCTGGACCGCAAGTTCACCTTTGCCGGGGCGGTGCTGGCGGAGCTGGGGGAGGACTTCACCGGGACGGTGGACCTTTCGGTCTTTTCCAAGAACTCCCGGGCCTACACCCGGGAGCAGAAGGCGGAGGAGTTCATGGACCCTTTCTACCTGGAGCACTACTATAAATACTCCTGATCTTTCACCCGGGCCAGCAATTTTTGGAAAAAGTACCGGAGGCTCCGAAACAATCTTGATTCTTTCCGGAAAATCTGGTAAAATAAACAAATAGAACGCTATGCGGAGGTGCGTGGGGACAATGAAAATGAATATCGACCTGGATAACGATTTCAGCAAGACCGTCGCCATCAAGGTGGTAGGCGTGGGAGGCGGCGGCGGCAACGCCGTGGACCATATGTGCAGCAGCGGCATGAGCAGCGTGGAGTTTGTCTCGGTGAACACCGACCTCCAGGCCCTGCGCTTTTCCAGCGCCACCTACAAGCTGAACATCGGGGACAAGCTCACCCGGGGCATGGGCGCCGGCGGCAAGCCGGAGATCGGCGAAAAGGCCGCCGAGGAGAGCCGGGAGGAGATCGCCGCCGCCCTCAAGGGCACCGATATGGTCTTTATCACCGCCGGGATGGGCGGGGGCACCGGCACCGGGGCCGCCCCCATCATCGCCGAGATCGCCCACGACATGGGCATCCTCACCATCGGGGTGGTCACCCGTCCCTTTGAGTTCGAGGGCAAGCGGCGCATCCGCCAGGCCCAGGAGGGCATCATCAAGCTGAAGGAGAAGGTGGACGCCCTCCTGGTCATCCCCAACGAGCGTCTGCGTGCCATCAACCCGGAGATCACCTTTGTCAACGCCTTCGCAGCGGCGGACGAGGTGCTGCGCCAGGCGGTGCAGAGCATCTCCGACCTCATCAACATCAAGGGCACCGTCAACCTGGACTTCGCCGACGTCACCTCGGTGATGAAGGACGCGGGCTTCGCCCACATGGGCATCGGCCGGGCCAGCGGCGAGGGCAAGGCGGAAAAGGCGGCCAAGGAGGCCATCACCTCCCCGCTGCTGGAGACCTCCATCAACGGCGCCCGGGGCGTCATCGTCAACTTCCTGGTGCCCCCCAACATCGACCTGAAGGACATCAACAACGCCTCCGCCATGATCCACGACGCCGCCTCCGAGGAAGTGAACCTGATCTGGGGCGTCGCCTTCGACGAGAACCTGGACGACGAGATCTACA
>CANOCD010000091.1 GCA_947564495.1 uncultured Angelakisella sp.
CCGCCTCCTCCTGGACAAGATCGATATGCGCCGCCGGACGGTGACCATCGAGGGGACCCAGTACCCCATGAACGACTGCTACTTCCCCACCATCACCCCGGAGACCCCCTACTCCCTCACCTACGCCGAGCAGGAGCTGATGGAACGGCTCCAGCTCTCCTTCCTCCACAGCGAAAAATTGCAGACCCACATGAACTTCCTCTTTAAGCATGGGGGGATGTACAAGGTCTGCAACGGCAACCTCCTGTACCACGGCTGCGTCCCCATGACCCCCGGCGGCGACTTCGCCGCCCTGGAGGTGAACGGGCGCTCCTACCAGGGGAAGGCGCTGATGGACTACAGCGACAAGCTCTGCCGCCAGGGGGCCTACGGCAAGGCGGGGAGCCAGGAGCAGCGGGACGGCCTGGACTTCATGTGGTTTTTGTGGTGCGGCCCCAAATCCCCCCTCAACGGCAAGAACAAGATGACCACCTTTGAACGGTACTTCATCGACGACAAGGCCACCTGGACAGAGACCAAGGACATCTACTACCAGCTCAGCGACGACCCGGAGGTGGCCGCGAAGATCCTGGCCGAGTTCGGCATCACCTCGGACCGGGCCCGGATCGTCAACGGCCACGTGCCGGTGAAGATCCGCAAGGGGGAATCCCCGGTGAAGGCCGGGGGAAAGGTCCTCATCATCGACGGGGGCATCTCCAAGGCTTACCAGGCGGTCACCGGCTTCGCCGGATATACTCTGGTCTCCAACTCCCACCAGCTCTTCCTCTCGGAGCACCACCCCTTCTCGGGGATCGACTCCATCATCAACCACAACAGCGATATGCACTCCAACATGGTGCCGGTGGACACCTACCCGGAGCGGATCAAGATCTCCGATACCGACGAGGGGAAGGTCATCCAGGGGAAGATCGACGACCTGCTCCTGCTCCTCCAGGCCTACCGCCGGGGCGTTGTCAACCAGAACCGCTAAGGGCGATGTTCCTCTTTTCCAAAAAACCTTCGGTCCAGGTCCTGGCCCGCCACGCCACCCGGCGGCCCTGGTTCTCCGGGGAACACCTGTTCTTTCGGGTCAAGGACGGCACCGGAGCCTTGCGGATGGAGCGGACCCGGGACCCGGGCTGCCCCGACGTGATGCTGGACACCTATCTTACCCTGACCCTGAAGGGACAGCCCCTGGCCTTTCTCCAGACCAGCGGCTGCCCCACCTGCCAGTCCCTGCTAGCGGCGGGGCACGGCCTGCCAGAGGACGCCCCGGAGCTGCGCCAGGCGGCGGACGCCATCGCCGCCCCCTTCCACGGCCTGGAGGAGGCCCTGGAGCGGCTGACCCCGGTGACGGGGCTGCTGCACACCGGGTACTATGTCCTTTCCCTGGTGGACTGCTGGCCTGCCGACGGAAACGGGCGTTTCTTCTGGGACGTGCCCAACGACTACACCGATTCCCCCGCCACCGCCCAGATCTACGACCCGGAGACCTATTCCTGCCTGCCCGTCTTTCCCCGGTTCCTCCACCCCTCCCAGTCCACCGACAAATACGACCCGGACCGGGTGGAGCAGTACCGGAAGGCCATCCGGGAGGGAAAGCCCCTTCCCCCGGCCCTCTGCTATTCCGCCTTTGAGTACCTCTCCATCCTCTTGGACGGCCACCACCGGGCCTGCGCCTGCGCCCTGGAGGGGGTCCCCCTCCCCTGCCTTGTCCTCTCCCCCGCCCGGTTCACGGGGCGGGACGACCACTGGCAGATCGTCTGGCCCGACGAGGAGCGGTCGACGGTGCCGGGCATCTCCATCCCCCTGGAACAGATGTATTGCTGTTTTCCCGGGACGGCCTCCGCCCCGCCGCCAAAGCCGGGGCGGCTGTTCACCCGGCGGTGGGAGCCGGAGTACCAGCAGGCCGTGGCCAGGTTCCCCAACACGGCGGAGGCCGGGGCCCTGGCCCTCTACGGCCGGGAGACTCTGACCCCGGAGGGCATCTATGCCCTGGAGGACCCACAGGGGACCCTGGTCCCCCCGCTCCTCCTCTCCTTCTTCTGCCGCCAGCCGGGGGCCGACCCGAAAAAGCTGGCCTTCTCCTTTGCCGGGACGGACACCCCGCCACTCCTCCGGGAGGCGGCCTTCCGGGTGCTGGCGGGCATCAAGGGGGACCCGGAGATCGAGGACCTTTTCGTGGATTACCTGGTGGACCACGACGACAAGAGGGACCCCCTGCGGCTCATCGCCGACCGGTACTGGGATCGAAAGGATGGTTTATAATGCGGGAAATGCTCAGTCTGTTCGCCCTGGTCTCCCCCATGGACCAGGACACCGTGTGGGAAAGCTGGCTCCGCTTCTGTCTTTCCCAGGAAGAGCGGTTCGGTTTCACCTTTACCCACCTGGGCTGCGAAACGGCCTCCCTCCACCCCGACGGCATCCGCACCCGGAGCCGGTATCTGAAAAAGCTGGAGGCCAGCGTCGCCCGGGGGGAGAGGATCGAGCATATGGGGTTTTATCTGCTGCCCAAGGGGTTCCGCCAGGCGGTGTTCGACTTTCGGGTCTATCTGGGGCTGGCCCTCCTGGAGCGGCAACGCTACTGCGAGATCACGGTGGAGAGCGGCTTCCCGGAGGGGTTCCGGTATGAGGATGCCCTTGCGTCCATCCGGCAGTTTCTGCGGATCGAGCAGGCGGAGGCAAACCTCCTGCCCTTTACCCAGACCTTCAACTACAACGTCAACTGCATCCTTTCCCCCTCCCCCGGTTCCCGGGAGCGGGACTACGGGCTGATCCGGGCCCTTTACCGGGAACCTTGATAAGGAGGGGGTACCATGGCCGACTATTACAGCAATAAGGGAGGAAACAACGTGGCCGACTACTACAGCAAGATCATCCCCGCTGACCCGTTTTTCGTGCCGGAGGAGGAGCGGCTGAAACAGACGGCGGACTACCTTTTGGGCGCTCTGGTGGCCATGGAGGTCACCGTCCACCTCAGCGACGCCCCGGAGTTCATCGACTGCGGGGGACTGCTGGAGGCGATCCGCTGCCCCCTCTGCGGGGCGGAACTGGACTTTGACTGGTGGACCGGCTTGATGGATGAGCGGTACGGGGAAAACGGCTTTTCCGACCTGACGGCGGTCCTCCCCTGCTGCGGCAGGGAAAGCTCCCTGGACCGGCTGGACTACCAGGCGGCCTGCGGCTTTGCCCGGGCGGAGATCCGGCTCCTGTACCCCCGCCGCCAGCCGGACGGGGACTGCCTGGCCCAGGCGGAGGCCCTGCTGGGGACGCCGGTCCGGGCGATCTACTCCAGGATATAACTGTTAAGCGTTTTTCCTTTTCAGCGTAAAATTGCAGAAAACACAGAAATTGCGGCTCCCTCGTTGGAAGGAACCGCAATTTTTTCTGCGCTTTGCGGGCTTTTAGGCCAGGGTCACCCGGTGGAACACCTTTTTCCCCTTCCGGAGGATCACCGGCTCCCCGAAGGTCTCCCGGGCAAGGCGGAGGTTCACGTCGGCCACCTTCTGGTCGTTGACCAGGACGCCGCCCCCCTGGATGAGCCGCCGGGCCTCGCTCTTGGAGGGGGCCAGGCCGGTCTTGACCATGAGGTCCATGATGCCGATGGAATCCTCGGTGAAGTCAGCGGCGGAAAGAGCGGTGGAGGGCATATTCTCGTCCTGGCCCCCCGCCCCGAAGAGGGCCTTGGCGGCGGCCAGGGCCTTGTCCGCCTCCTCCTGGCCGTGGACAAATTTGGTGACCTCGTAGGCCAGGATCTCCTTGGCCTTGTTCAGCTGGCTGCCCTCCCAGCGTTCCATGGCCTCGATCTCCTCGATGGGCAGGAAGGTGAGGAACTTGAGGCACTTGATGACATCGGCGTCCTCCACGTTGCGCCAATACTGGAAGAAGTCGTAGGGAGAGAATTTCCCGGCGTCCAGCCAGACGGCGCCCCCCATGGTCTTGCCCATCTTCTTCCCTTCCTTGGTGGTCAAAAGCTGGAAGGTGATGCCGCTGACCTCCTTGCCTTCCACCCGGCGGACCAGGTCCACGCCCCCCAGGATGTTGCTCCACTGGTCGTCGCCCCCCATCTGCATGGTGCAGCCGTGGAGCTGGTAGAGCTTGAGGAAGTCGTAGCTCTGCATGATCATGTAGTTGAACTCGATGAAGGAGAGCCCCCGCTCCAGCCGGGACTTGAAGCATTCGGCGGTGAGCATCCGGTTCACCGAGAAGTGGACCCCCACGTCCCGGAGGAGCTCGATGTAGTTGAGCTTCATCAGCCAGTCCCCGTTCCGGGCCACGATGCACTTACTGAGGTCCACCAGGCGGCCCATCTGGGCAAGGAAGCAGTCGGCGTTGGCGTTGATCTCCTCGGGGGTGAGCATCTTCCGCATATCGGTGCGGCCGGTGGGGTCCCCCACCATGGTGGTGCCGGTGCCCAAAAGCAGGATGGGGGTATGCCCCGCCCGGATCATGTGGTTGATGACCATCAGCTGGAGGAAGTGCCCCACGTGGAGGCTGTCGGCGGTGGCGTCAAAGCCGATGTAGAAGGTGACCTTCTCGTTGTCCAGCTGCTCCCGGATCTTCTCCGGGTGGGTCATCTGGGCGATGAGGCCCCGGCGTTCCAGTTCTTCAAAAATTTGGCTCATGGTTTCTTTCTCTCCTCGTATCTATAGATTTTGTGTTATACGAAAAACCAATTAAAATCAGACAAATCCTTATTTGATTGGTTTTTCAATAATACGGGGCGGCGCGAAGCGACGCCAGCACGCGCAGCGTGCGTATCGCCGACTTTTAGTCGGTGATTAGTATTACAACAGACGAAACAGGATGGCGGCCCCGGCAAGGGCCAGGAAAAGGCCGGTGGGGATCAGCTCCCAGAACCAGTACAGGTCCCCCAGGCGGCCAAGGGGCTTGGGGCGGCCTATCTGGCGGTACTGCTCCTCCTGCAGGGCTTTCTCCTCGTACCACGCCTTTGTCCGCCTTGGGGCGGAGGGCGGGTCCTCCCCGGCCTCTGGGATGAGCTCCACCACCACAAGGCTCCGGGGCAGGTACTCCAAGGCCGTCCTGCCGGTGAGCAGGCCCAGGGCGGCCTTCCCGGTGAGGGGCAGGGCGTCCGAAAAGAGGACGAACCGCCGGGGGCGTTCCCCCTGCTCCACAAGGTACTCCACCCGGGCGCACCGCAGGGAGCCCCCGTCCTCCCGGTGGCTGATCTTCCCCCGGAAGGTCTCGGTCCGCCCCTCCAGCAGGTCCAGGATCAGCCCCCGTTTTGCCCAAAGGGCAACAGCGAAATTGGCCGCCCAGAAGGCCAGGAACAGCCGGGCGGGAGGCTGTTCCCAAAGGCGGACCGCCATCACCAGGGCCAGCGTCAGGATCGCCAGGTCGAAATACAGGTAGACAAAGGCGGTCCTGACCAGTCGATAGGTTTTCTTTCGGGCCATCCCCCTTCCCCTTTCCCCGTTCTCGGCACGGACAAAAGAAAACGCCCCCCGTGCCCAAGGGCACAGAGGACGGGATGACCCGTGGTACCACCTCAGTTCGGCGCCCCGTCGCCGGAACGCCCTTACAGAGTTCCCCGGGGGAAACTCCTGTGATATAACGGTCACACCCGGCCAACCCTACTCTCCTTCGGGCGGCGGCTCCGGGAGGTAATTCCCACACAGCGGACTGCTTTTTTGCACCGGCCAAAAGCTCTCTGGAAGTCCGGTCCTGTCTGGTACTGGGGTCCCTTCTCAGCCATTTTCTAC
>CANOCD010000092.1 GCA_947564495.1 uncultured Angelakisella sp.
GTCCCGCATCACCTCGTATTCGATCTCCTTGTACCCCTTGATGCTCTTTTCCACCAAGACCTGGTGGACCGGGGAAAGCTTCAGGGCGTTCTTCATGATCTCCCGCAGCTCCTCCGGGGTGTCGGCAAAGCCGCCCCCGGTTCCACCCAGGGTAAAGGCGGGGCGCAGCACCACCGGGTAACCGATCCGCTCCGCGGCATCCTCCGCTTCGGGGATGGTGGTGGCAATCTCCGAGGGACAGACCGGCTCCCCGATTTCCTGGCAGAGTTCCTTGAATAGCTCCCGGTCCTCGGCCCGCTCGATGCTGGCGGAGGAGGTGCCCAGCAGCTCCACCTGGCACTCCCGAAGGACCCCCTTCTTCTCCAGCTGCATGGCCAGGTTCAGGCCGGTTTGTCCCCCGATGCCGGGGACGATGGCGTCGGGCCGTTCGTGGCGGATAATCTTGGCCACATACTCCAGGGTGAGGGGTTCCATGTAAATCCGGTCGGCAATGGCCCGGTCGGTCATAATGGTGGCAGGATTGGAGTTTGCCAGCACCACCTCATAGCCTTCTTCCTTAAGGGCCAGGCAGGCCTGGGTTCCGGCGTAGTCGAATTCGGCGGCCTGTCCAATGACAATGGGACCGCTGCCGATGACCATAATCTTGCGGAGGTCAGTTCTTTTGGGCATAGGGAAGCCTCCTTTCCTTCTTTTCCGCCGCCATCAGGGCGATAAACTGGTCAAACAGGTAACCGCTGTCCTGGGGACCGGGGGCGCTTTCCGGGTGGTACTGCACCGAAAACACCTTGTCCCTGGTGCAGCAAACCCCTTCCACCGTGCCGTCCAGAAGGTTCTGGTGGGTCAGTTCCAGCCCCGTCCCCCGAAGGGACCGGGCGTCCACGGCATAGCTGTGGTTCTGGGAGGTGATCTCCACCTTACCGGTGAGGAGGTTCTTTACCGGGTGGTTGCCCCCTCTGTGGCCGAACTTCAGCTTATAGGTTCGTCCGCCGTAGGCCAGGGAGATGATCTGGTGCCCCAGGCAGATGCCGAATACCGGCAGCTTTCCCCGCACCTCCCGCAGGAGGTCGATAACCGGCAGGGCGTCCTCCGGGTCCCCGGGGCCGTTGGAGAGAAAGAGGCCATCGGGCTTCATCTCCAGTACCGTCCTGGCGTCGGTATTCCACGGCACCACGGTGACATTGCATCCCCGGGCGTTAAGAGAACGGACGATGTTCAGCTTGATGCCGCAGTCCACCGCCACCACGTTGTACAGGTGGTCCGGAGTGCGGGCAAACCATCGCTTGCGGCAGCTTACCCGGCTGATGGCGTCCCGGGGAACCGGAGTCTCCTTGATGATACGCACTCCCTCTTCGGCAGGGGTATCCGCGCCGGTGAGAAGGACCCGGCGGCTCCCCAGATCCCGGATGCTCCGGGTCAGCTTCCGGGTGTCCATTCCCTCGATGCCGGGGATGCCGTACTCCTCCAGGATCTCCGAAAGGGTCTTGGTGCAGCGGAAGTTGGAGGGAAGGTCGTTGTACTCCCCCACCACCAGGGCCCCGATGGTAGGCACCCGGGTCTCGAAGTCCTCGTCCGTGATGCCGTAGTTGCCAATCAGGGGGTAGGTCATCACCACCGCCTGGTCGGTGTAGGAGGGGTCGGAGACAATCTCCTGATACCCCACCATAGAGGTGTTAAAAACGATCTCGCAGACAGCGTTTTCTCTGGCTCCGAAGCCGTAGCCAAGGTACTCTTCCCCATCCTCCAGGATCAGCTTGCGGTCATATGGTCTCATAGGCTGTTTCCTCCCTTTCATACAAATCGCTGACTAAAAGCCGGCAGTCCCCACGCCGTGTGCGCTGGTCCGGCATATTCCCGCCGGGTCTGCCAAGGTCCGTTCCTTTGGGACGAAGCTGGCGCCGCCCCATCCGATAAAAAAACAGTTTTACCAGAAATCGCCTGGCTGTTATGGATTTTTCGCTTCATAGGTCTTTCCGTTCCAATGTGTCAGTTCCCACCGGCCGTACAAGGTCTCCCCGGCAAAGGGGGTGCTACGGCCCTTGGTAGCGAAGGTCTCCGGGTCGGCGACAAAGGGCGTTTCCACCTCAAAGACGGTGTACCCAGGATCATCTGGGATGGAAAACCGCCGCCGGGGGTTGTCGCTGAGGAGCCGGGACAGCTGCTCTATGGTCAGGATGCCGGGGCGGACCAGATAGCTGTAAAGGACCGGAAAGGCGGTTTCCAGCCCCACCACCCCCATCAGGCTTTTTTCCAGCCCCCGGTTTTTTTCCTCCGCCGAATGGGGGGCGTGGTCGGTGGCGATCATATCAATGGTTCCGTCCAGCAGTCCGGCGATAAGGGCCTCCCGGTCCTCCTTCCCCCGGAGGGGCGGGTTCATCTTAAAGCGGCCCTCCTCCTGAAGGTCTTCGTCGCAGAGGGCCAGATAGTGGGGGGCGGTTTCACAGGTGACGTTCACTCCAGCCGCCTTGGCCTGGCGGATTAGGGCGACGCTTTCCCTGGCGGAGACATGGCAGACATGATAGGGGCATCCGGTCTCCGCCGCCAGGTCCAGGTCCCGCTGGATCTGACGCCATTCGCTTTCGCTGGAGATGCCCTGGTGGCCGTGGGCCCGGGCGTAGGCCCCGTCATGGATGTACCCCCCATGGAGAAGGCTGTTGTCCTCGCAGTGGGCGGCAAGGACCTTTCCCATCCCTAGGCGCTTTACCTCTGTCATGGCCCGGCGCATCATCTCCCCGCTTTGGACCCCGCGGCCGTCATCGGAGTACCCGCAGATCAGGGGGGAATGGATCTCTGCAAGGTCGGCCAGCTCTTCCCCCCGTTCCCCCCGGGTGATGGCCCCATAGGGATATACCGGAATCAGGGCGTTCCGGTCGATCAGCTCCAGCTGGACACGAAGGTTCTCCGGGCTGTCGGGCACCGGGTCCAGGTTAGGCATGGTGCAGACGGCGGTATATCCCCCCCGGACTGCCGCCATGGTTCCGGTGCCAATGGTCTCCTTATAAGAATACCCCGGCTCTCGGAAATGCACATGCACATCACAAAAGCCGGGGAAAACGACATAGGGACCAGAAGAAACGGGAACACGGCCACCGCCGGAAAGAAACTGGCGAATGGCGGCTTCCCGCTGGGTATTGGGGTGGTTCATCGGGTTGTTGTTCAAGCTGCTCCCCCTTTCTGTGCTGAACAGGTTCTTGGACCGAAGTCCATAAAAAAGGCTTACCGGTGGGTAAGCGGGTGTTCTGCCGGCTGGCATTTCTGCTAGTTTACCACGGCGGGGCGGGGTTGTCAAGTGGGCGGGGCGGGGATTTTTGCACAAAGTTGGGGGTGGTTTTCCTCCTCATTTGTACCCGACCATTTATCAGTCGCTTGCCAGGGAGCGACAAACATTTGCGGGGCTTTGGAAAGCGAATGGGTTTTTGTTTGTAGATATTATAGCACGATTGAAAAATAAAAGCCAGCTTTTTCTGAGCTGGGCTGGGCTTCGTCTGTTCCAGATTCGGGCCCCTGCGGGGCCCTGTCTGAAAGGGCGGGCGGTACAGGGCGCTGGCGGGGGCGCTCCTGCGGCTGGGTGCCGGCCAGGCTCGTTACCGGCCGCAGGTTGTCACTTCGATTTCAGTGGGTACAAAGGAAAAACCAGCCCTTCATTTCCAGCGCCATGTTTTTCCTGCGTCCGGTTTTGTTAGGCCCGTTCCTTGGTTCAGCGGCCCAGTCCATAAATTCGTACAGACCGCCACCGCCTAGGGGTATTTCGCTCCTGCGGGAGCGACCAGGGGCGTCGCCCCTGGACCCTACCGCCCTTTGAAAAGGGCGGCCCTAAACTTTGCCTGGCTCGGATCATACCTTGTGCTTATCCCGGCGCCTGGGCCCCCAACACCACGAACCGGCCCTCTTCCCCCTGGTAGCTGCAAGTCGACAGCAGCGCCAGCCTTGTCCCAAACTCGGGCCGGAAAACCATGGGCCACAGCGACCGCTCCCCCGCCTGGTCCAGGTACTCGTCAAAAATCTCCCGTTCCCCCAGGTCCACATACTGGTACGGAAAGTCCCCCTCCCCCGCCGTGCAGTAAAAGGCCGCAATGACCCGGTACTCCCGCTCCTCGGCAAGGGTATCCAGCCGAAAGACCGGGTGCTCCCGGGCGTACTCCTCCCGGGCGTAGGCGGTGAGCCCCCCGAACATGGTCCCGTTCTTCATGTTATGCCCGTAGACGATGACGTTGCTCCCGTCCGGGGCGCAGCCCTCCCCGATGAACAGGCTCCCGCTCATGGCATAGCTGCCGTCAAAAGCCATCCGCAGATACTTTTCCGGCGCCGCCGGGGTGTACATCACCGGATAGTCCAGGTCGGTCTCCGGGATGGAGAGCCATCCCCCCAGATCCTGGTTCTGGTCGTAAAGGGCGTCGTACTTCATCAGCCGCCCGCTGGGGGCGTACTTCTCCCCGCCGGAAAACTCCCGCACCTGCTGGACCAGTTCCCGGTTGGCCCGGTCCTCCCGGCTGGACCGCAGGGCCCCGGCCGCCGCCCTGCCGCCGGTGTAGAGAAAACCCAGGACACAGACGGCCAGGGCGATCTGCCAAAGCTGGGGCTTCTTCATCCTTTCTTCCTCCCAAAGGGGCCGGTGAGCTCATGCCCCACCGGCCCCTGTAGATCGTTCTTCCAAGATCACCCCAAAACCTCGTCCAGGGTGGCAAACAGCTTGTCGATGTCGATGGGCTTGGCGATGTGCCCGTTCATCCCGCTTTGGATGGCCTGGCGCTTATCCTCCTCGAAGGCGTTGGCGGTCATGGCCAGGATGGGGATGCCGGCCAGCTTCTCGTCCTCCAGGGCCCGGATGGTCCGGGTGGCCTCGTAGCCGTCCATCACCGGCATCTGCACGTCCATGAGGATGAGGTCGAAGTGCCCCGGCCCGGAGCGTTTCAGCAGCTCCACCGCCTCCTGGCCATTCTCCGCAGTCTCCAGGGTGAAGCCTTCCTCCTCCAGGATGGCGGTGGCGATCTCCCGGTTCAGCTCGTTGTCCTCGGCCAGGAGGATGTGCCCGCTGTGCCGGGACCTGGGGCGGGTCGCCTTGGGGTCCGCCCGCTTCTCCACCCCCACCACCTCGCTGAGGCAGTCCCGCAGCTCGGAGAGGAAGATGGGCTTGCTGCAGAAGGCGGAGACCCCGGCCTCCCGGGCCTCGTCCTCGATGTCCGCCCAGTCGTAGGCGGTGAGGACGATGATGGGCACCTCCTTGCCCACCTCCTGGCGGACGCGCCGGGCCACCTCCACCCCGTTCATATCGGGGAGGAGCCAGTCGATGATGTACACCGAGTAGTGGTCGTCCCGCATCACCGCCTGGCGGGTCCGCAACACCGCCTCCTTGCCGGACATGGTCCATTCGGCCCTCAGGCCGATCTGCTGGAGCATACAGGAGACGCTGTCGCAGGTGTTGAAGTCGTCATCCACCACCAGGGCCCGGAGGTTCTGAAGCTCGGGGATCTCGGTGGGCTCCTTCCTGTCCTCCTTGCAGACACGGAAGGTGAAGGAGACGACGCACTCGGTCCCCACGCTCTGCTTGCTCCTGACGGTGATACTGCCCCCCATCATGTCCACGATGCTCTTGGTGATGGCCATCCCCAGGCCGGTGCCCTGGATGCCGCTGATGGTGGAGTTGCGCTCCCGCTCAAAGGGCTCGAAGATGTGGG
>CANOCD010000093.1 GCA_947564495.1 uncultured Angelakisella sp.
GATATGGATGTACCCCACGATAAAGGCCATGATGAGAATGGGCATGGGGTTGGTCAGGGGGTCCAGCAGCATGGGGACCTGGACCCGATTGCCGAAGAACACCTCGGTGATCTTGGGGATGGCGTCGCCGAACCAGCTGCCGTAGAGAGCCCCCCAGAACACGGTGGAGATGCCGCAGTAGCCCAGCATTTTCAGGAGCTTCTTGCCGTTGACCCCCATGTCCAGGTGTTTCGCACCCCACAGCCCCAGGATGGCCAGCACCAGGCCGTACCCGGCGTCGGAGAGCATCATCCCGAAGAAGACGAAGAAGAAGGGGGCCATGAAGGGGTTGGGGTCCATGCTCCGGGAGTTGGGAAGGGCGTACATCTCGGTGATGGCCTCAAAGGGTTCCACGAACTTGTTGTTTTTCAGCAGCACCGGGAACTCCTCCTGGGGGTCCGGCTCCCGGAACTCGTAGAAGCAGGTGTAGTCGGCCAGGGCCTTTTCCACCTTGTCCTTCTGCCGCCGGGGGACCCAGCCCTCGGTGACGAAGGTCTCCTGGGTCCGCAAAAGATTCTGCTCGGCATGGCCCCGGTCGATGCTCAGCTTGGTGCTGTCCCAGGCCAGCTGGACCTGGGGCAGCTTCTCGCCCAGGGCGGAAAGCTCCTCTTTCAGCTTTTCCAGGGTCTCCTCCTCGGCCTTGACCCGGGCCTTGCTGGCGGAGATGTTCTCCCCCGCCGTCCCGGTAAGATCCCGGAAGGTGATGGCCGCCGCCCCGTGCTGGCGGAGCAGCTCCTGGCACTCCGACACGTGGCCCTTGTGGACCACCGCCACGACGTACCGCTGGTCCTTGTCCTCGGATACCACCGAGAAATAGGCTCCCAGCCCCTGCTCCTCCTGCTTGGCCTCCAGCTCCGCCTGGGTGACGGTGACGGGGACGGCCGCCAGAAGGATCTCGGAACTGGCGGTGGCGGTCTCCTCCAGGGGGAGGTCCAGCTCCCGCCAGGGGGCCAGAGAGGCTTGGAGGAACTCCTCCTGGGAGATCCGGCTCTTGGCCGCCGCCATCTCCCTTTGCAGCTCCTCTACCCGGCCGCAGGTCTCCAGGGCCGAGGAAATGGTCCCGCCCCCGGCCACGGTCCAGTAGTCGGTCTCCGGGCGCTTGGAAAAGAGACTTTTCTTCGCCCCATAGGGACCCAGGGCCTGGATGCACTGGTTCAGTCTGGAAAGGGTCTGTTCCCTTTCGTAGAGGTCGGCGGAGCCCAGCTCCACCTGGTCCTTGATCTCCTCATAGCCGGACATGGCGCCGGGGGCGTTCAGCTGGACGCAGCCGCTTTTCATCAGGCGGCTGACGATCCGCTCCTGGTCCTGGGCCAGCCCGCAGAGAAAGATACGTTCCATTTTTTCGATCATGTGGCACCTACTATCCTCTCAACGATGAGTGCCGCCGCCCCGTTCATCCGGGCGGCAGCCTGGTCCGCCAGCGCCTTTCCTTCCGCGGCGGCTTTTTCCCGGGCCTGCTCCACCAGGGCGTCCGCCTGGCGTCTGGCCTCCGCCAGGAGCTTCTCCCCTTGGGACGCCGCTTCCGCCTTGGCCTTGGCCAGGGCGTCCTTGGCGGCGGCGGCAGCCTCGGCCTCGGTTTCCTTCGCCTTTTGGGCCGCTGCCCGCCGGGCTTCCTCCGCCCCGGATTCCGCCTCCCGGATCTTTGAGACAACTTCTTTCACTGTTCTCACCACCTATCTCCTGCCAGGTATTTTGGGGGATCGTTTTTATGGAAAATGACCGGCCAGTCGGGGGGAGAAGGGCTCGGGCTCGCCGGGCCGTTCCCTCCCAGGCCGGAAGATCATTTTTCACCTAAAATTATAACACATTTCCCACCGGATGCTCCATCGGTAAGTTGCACAAGAAGGATTCACCGGGAAGAAGGTGATTCGTGGAAAAACGGAGGGTCACTTCCCTTCCGTCCCCCCGGGGACCTCTTTGGGGATGGCCTCCCGCAGCCGCTGGAGCTCCTCGAAGAAGGAGTTGACGTCCTGGAACTGGCGGTAGACCGAGGCGAACCGGACATAGGCCACCTGGTCGATGCCCCGGAGCTTCTCCATGCACAGCTCCCCGATCCTGGCCGAAGGGATCTCCCGCTCCAGGCCGTTCTGGAGCTGGGTGACGATGTCCGCCACGGCGTCCTCCAGAACCGAAAAGGCCACCGGCCGCTTTTCGCAGGATTTGATCATCCCGCCCAGGAGCTTGTCCCGGTCGAACACCTCCCGGGAGCCGTCCCGTTTCACCACCATGAGGGGGGTGGTCTCAATCAGCTCGTAGGTGGTGAACCGCTTTTCGCACCGCAGGCATTCCCGACGGCGCCGGATGCGCTCTCCCTCGTCGGCGGGCCGGGTGTCGATGACCTTGCTTTCTGTATAGCCGCAATACGGGCATTTCATGAAAGGTCCCTCCTCCAGGCGTCCCGGCGGGCCCCTTCTCCTGCCCGGCGGCGTGCCGGGCGCCCCGGGGGCTGTCTGCCGAAGGCGCCGTTTTCCCTACTTAGATAATAGCAAAATCCCCCAGAAAATTCAAGGTATTTTTGCGTATTTAGCCAAAAAAACTGACGTTTTTTCTAAGAAACGCTCTCTTTCTCTGGAAGAAGAGGATAGCCCCGGGGAAAAAGTCCTTGCCTTCCTTTCTCTTTCCTGTTCTCCCCCGCCGGTCGTTCCCTTCGGGATCGTTTTTTCCGGGCAGATCGGTCCCCTCTGTATCATACCAGAAAAAAATGATAAGGTCCAATATAGGAAATGCTAAGTACCGACAACTTTTTCGGTATGGGTCACAGGCGGGCCGGTTCCTCTGAAAGGACCTTGGCCCTCCCCTTCTCCCGGCGGTCCTCCTCCTCGGCCTCATCCAGGTAACGGTCGATGAGGTCCATGAGGTGGGCCTGGGAAAAGACCCCGGCGTTGAGCCGGCGCACCAGCCGCCGCACCCGCAAAAGGCTCCCCGACACCTCCCGGATGTGGAGGCGGGTGTTGCCGTCCCCGTCCACCCCCTTGATGCCGTAAAGCACCGTGTAGCTGTCCTCGTCCTCAAAGACGGCCTTGCAGACCCGGAAGACAAGGGGGGTACTGCTTTCCAGCTCCTGGCAGATCCGTTTCTTTTCCATTCGGTCAACACTCCTTTTCCCGCTCCCACGCTACCTTCTATTGTAGCCAGCCCCGCCCATCGAAAAAGAGCAAAGCCCGCCGGGATACGGAAAAGCCCCCGGGGGCGGAACGCTCCCGGGGACTGTCTTGCGGAAAAGGATGGCTTATTTCTTCTTCCCCTTGGCGTCGGCCCGCTCCTGCCAGTAGACCCACAGGGGACCGGCCAGGCAGACCGAGGAGTAGAGGCCCACGATAAGGCCCACGATGAGGGGGAAGGCGAAGGTGACGATGGAGTTGAGGCCGTAGACAAAGCCCATCACCGCTACCACCACCATGGCCAGGATGGTGGAGAAGGAGGTGCCGAAGGCCCGGCCCAGGGACTGGTTCACCGACAGGTTCACCAGCTTGCCGAAGGGCACCTTGGCCCCCAGAAGGCCCCGGTTTTCCCGGATGCGGTCGTAGATGACGATGGTGGCGTTGATGGAGTAGCCCAGGATGGTCAGCGCCGCCGCAATGAAGTTCTCGTTGATGGAGAAGCCGAAGAGGACGAAGGTGGCGTAGACGGCGACCACGTCATGGAGCAGCACCAGGGCCGCCATGACGCCGGCGGACCAGCCGTTCATCACCCGGAACCGGGCGGCGATGTAGAGGATCATGAGGATGACGGCGAACACCACCGCCAGGCTGCACTTCTGGAAGAACTCCTGGCCGATGACGGCGTCCACGTTGGTCACCGAGGTCACCGCCACGTTGGCGGAGGGGAAGGCGGCCTGGAGGGCGTCGGTGGCCTTCTGCTGGACCTCGGCGCTGATGCCCTGATCCTGGGCCAGAGAGAGGGTGACGCTCTTGGTGCCGGTGAGGAGCTCCTCCCCCTGCTGGATGGAGACGGAACCGCCCACGGCCTGCTCAAAGGTCCGCTGGAACTGGTTCAGGTCGATCTCCCCCTGGTAGGAGTAGGAGACGATGGAGCCGCCCTTGAACTGGATGTCCAGGTTGACCCCGGGGACGAAGGAGACCACGATGGCGATGGCGATGAGGGCGGCGGAGATGGTGAAGAACATCTTCCGGCGGCCCACAAAGTCGAACTCCTTCTGCTTTTCCACGGGGGCGGCGTCGGGATCGGCGTTTTTCACGCCGCCGTAGAACCAGGGGTCACGGAAGCACTGGAGCCGGGAGATGCCCCGGAGCATGATCTTGGAGGCGTAGACCCCCATGATCATGTTGGCGATGACGCCCATGAGCAAGGTGTAGCCGAAGGAGTAGATGGCCCCGGCGGTGGTCTGGCCGAAGAGGAAGAAGATCTTGGCGAAGATGCTGCTGGCGGGGCCGAAGGCGCCCATGAGGATCACCGCCACGATGACGTTGGTGACATTGCCGTCCAGGATGGCGGAGAAGGCCCGCTGGAAGCCCAGGGTCACCGACCCGTCGATGGTCTTGCCGGACCGGATCTCCTCCCGGATGCGCTCGGCGGTGATGATGTTGGCGTCAACACCCATGCCGATGCTGAGGATGATACCGGCGATGCCCGGCAATGTCAGGGTGAAGGAGGACACGTCGGGAAGGACCCGAGTCACCGCCGCCACCATGATGACCGCCTGGCCCAGGAGGGCAAAGACCCCCACGAAACCGGGGAGGCGGTATTTCAGCACGATGTAGAGGGCGACCAGGACAAAGGCGATCATCCCGGCCTGGATCATCACGTCCTTGGCCCCAAGGCCCAGGGTAGGCGAGATGGAGCTGTAGTCCCGGGTATCCAGGCGGAAGGGCAGGGCGCCGCCCTGGATCTTCTCGGCCAGCTCCTTCACCTCGTCGGCGGTGAAGTTGGCCCCCTCGATGACCCCCTCGCCGCCGGTGATGACGGCGTTGACGGTGGGATAGGAGATGAGGGTGTCATCCATCCAGATGGAGATGATGCCCCCCAGGTTCTTCTGGGTGGCCTCGGCGAACTTGGTGGTCCCCTCGGGGCTCAGCTTAAAGGAAACGGCGTACTGATAGCCGCCGGTGGTCTGGTTCCGGTACATGGTGGGGACCGACTCGATCAGGTCCCGGCCCTCCAGGACCACCGCCCCGTTGGGGCGGCCCTGCTCGTCCACCGAGAGACCCTCCCGGAAGGTGAGGAGGGCGGTGTCGCCCAGCTCCCGGATGGCCTGCTCGGGGTCGTACTCGGTCTCCCCGGCCTGCCAGGGGAAGCGGACAATGATCCGGTCCTTGGCGGTATCGGTGTAGACCTCGTAATCGGTGATGCCCTTGGTGACCAGGCGGGTGCGGATCACCTGGGAGGCCGCCTCCATCTCCTCGGGGGTGGCGTCGTAGTCACCGGCGGGGGTAAAGGTGGCATCCACCCCGCCCCGGATGTCGATGCCCCAGCGGATGTCCGACGCGCCCTTGATATAGGTGGTGGTCAGGTCCCCGTTGGTGACACGGATACCGAAGAAGGTGAGGTAGGCCGCCGCCAAAATCAGGATGGCGACCACAAAAAAGGGCCATGACTTCTTCTTTTTCATTGGGAATCCCCCGCCTTCGGAACGAATTAAACAGCATGGAGGATTCCCAATGA
>CANOCD010000094.1 GCA_947564495.1 uncultured Angelakisella sp.
CCTTTCTTAGCTTCTTTTTCTCGAAGTGACAACCTGCGGCCGGTAACGAGACTGCCCGACACCCAGCCGCAGGAGCGCCCCTCGCTTGCGCCTTGTACCGCCTGCCCTTCCAGACAGGCCCCCGCAGGGGCCGAATCTGGAACGGACAAATCTTGCGGCCCAGGGGCCAGGGGGCCGCCGGGTAACGGTCAGGCGCTGCGTTGGGCCGTCAGAAAGCCGGCCCAGCACGTTCCGGATTCGGGCCCAGCCGGGCCCTGTCCGGAAGGCCAGTCGCTCCTGCGACTGCGTGTCGGCCAGCCTCGTTACCGGCCGCAGTTGTCACTTCGAGAAAAAGAAGCCAAGAAAGGGTAGGCTGTGACCCTTTCCTGGCTTTGTTATTTTTTGTGCGGCCTGGTTTTGGTAGGCTCGTTTTGGTTTGGCCGTTCGGTCAGCGGCCCGGCCCATACATCCGTACAGACCGTCACCGCCTAGGGGTATTTCGCCCGCTGCGGCGGGCGACCAAAGGCTTCGCCTCTGGACTCCACCGCCCTTTGAAAAGGGCGGCCCTAAACTTTGCCTGTCTCGATTGCTACCTTGTGCGAGGTCAGCACCCCGACCCCTGCCCGATCATAATGCGAAGGATCTCGGTATCCGTCTCCCGCATCCCCTCCGCCGCCATCCGTCCAATGCTGGCAATGGTCTGCTCCACACTCTCCTTGACCAGCCCTTCCCCAGCCCCGAAGGTATTCCCATCCATGGACATCTCATGGGCCAAAATAGCAGCGTCCACCGAAGCGGCGATCTTGGCGGCGCAGCTCCCCTTGGCCCCGTCGCAGACGATCCCCGAAACATTAGCCAAGGTATTGGTGATGGTCCGCCCAATGGTATCGTAATCCCCCCCGTGGAGGTAAGTGATCCCGGCCCCGCTGCCGCAGGCGGCGCAGACCGCCCCGCAGAAGGCCGACAGCCGCCCGATGCCCCGCTTCTGGAGCAGCGCCACCAGGTTGCTGACGATGAGCGCCCGGTACATCGTCTCCTCAGCCGCCCCCAGGTACTTGGCGTACACCACGATAGGCACCGAGCAGGTGATCCCCTGGTTCCCGCTCCCCGAGTTGATGACCACCGGCAGCACGCACCCCCCCATCCGGGCGTCACTCCCGGCAGCCGCCATAGCCCGGGCCCGGATGCGAACGTCCTCCCCGTAGTGGCGCATAAGGGTAGCCCCCACCCGCCCGCCGTAGGCGTGGGTCATCCCCTCCTGGGCAATGCGGACGTTGTACTCCACCTGCCGTGCCAAGGTGGGCTTGATCTCCTCCAGATCAACAGTATTGGCAAAGTCCAAAATATCCGCCAGATTCAGCTCGTCCAGGTCGGATTTCTCCTCCGCCACCGCCACCTGGACCGGCTCCTCTTTCTTAAAGAGGACCTCCCCGTCCTTCTCGATGCGGATGACATTGGTGTGCTCGTCCCGGATCTCCGCCAGGGCGGTGTGCCCGCCCCCCTCCATGGTGATGAGGATGTGCAGCTTGGCGTCGGTGTCCAGCAGCTCCTCCTGGCAGATGCCCTCCGCCAGCAGCTCCCGGGTCCGGGCCAGATCGTCCGGCCCCACCTTGCTCAAAACCTCCAGCCCCAGGCCGGGGTCCCCCGCCACCGCCCCCAGGACGGCGCTGGTGTTGATGCCCTTCATGTTGCCGGTGGTGGGCACGATGACCCCCTTGGCGTTCTTGATGATGTTCCCGCTGCAAGCCGCCGTGATCCGTTCCGGCATGACCCCCAAAGCCTCCCGGGCCTTGGCCGAGGCCAGGGCGATGGCGATGGGCTCGGTGCAGCCCAGGGCCGGCACCAGCTCCTCCCGGAGGATGCGTAAATAGGTCTCGTAGACGTGTTTGTCCATATCATACACTCCCCGCTTCTTCGGCCCCCGCCCGGCTCACAGGACCCGGACGGGGGCTTCGCTCTTTAACCCTCCTGCTTGCCGCAGGGGGCGGTGTTCTTCTTTTCGGCGTCGGCCATCCCGGCCAGGTCCTTCCGGTAAGCGTCATAGAGGGAATACCCGCCGGAAAGGTCGTAGACCTCCTTGGCCCCGTGCTGGGCAAGGACACGCTGGGCCAGATACCCCCGCAGCCCCACCTGGCAGGTGACGTACACAGGCTTGGTCAGGTCCAGCTCCCCCAGCCGCTGGCGCAGCTCATCCAGGGGGATGTTCACGAACCCTGGGATGGTCCCCAAAGCCTCCAGTTCCCCGGGGTTCCGGACGTCCACCTTCACAGCGTCCTCGGGCAGGGTGGCGATGTCCTCGGCGTAGAAGGGCACCATGGTCCCCTCCAAAACGTTCTGGGCCACATACCCCGCCATGTTCACCGGGTCCTTGGCGCTGGAGAAGGGCGGGGCGTAGGCCAGCTCCATCTCCTGGAGGTCGTAAACAGTCAGCCCCAGGCGGACGGCGATGGCCAGGTGGTCGATGCGCTTATCCACCCCGTCGCTCCCCACGATCTGGGCCCCCAGCACCTTCCCCTCATCGGGGGTGTACAGCAGCTTCACGATCATCTGGCTGCCCCCGGGGTAGTACCCGGCGTGGCTGGCCGACAGGGTGAAGGTCTTTCTGTAGGGGATGTTATTGGCCAGGAGGGACTCCTCCTTCTCCCCGGTGCAGGCCACCACCTGGTCAAAGAACTTCATCACCGAGGTCCCCTGGCTCCCCTTGTAGCTGGCCTCCTTGCCGCAGATGACGTCGGCAACGATGCGGCCCTGCTTGTTGGCGGGCCCCGCCAGGGGGATGACCTGGGTGTTCCCCGTCACGATGTTCTTCACCGTGGCGGCGTCCCCCAGGGCGTAGATGTCCGGGACGTTGGTCCGCAGCTTCTCGTCCACCAGGATCTCCCCCCGGCGGCCCAGCTCCACGCCGCTCCCCTGGAGGAACTTGGTCTCCGGTGCGACCCCGATGCTGAGGATGACCATATCAGCGGGGACGGCGGTCCCGTCCTCCAGCAGCACGCTGTCCTTGGTAAAGCCGGAGCACCGCTTTCCCAGGTAAAGGCCGATGCCCTTGCCCCGGGCGTAGTTGTGGACGGTGTGGGCCATGTCCATGTCCAGGGGGGCCATCACATGGGGGGCCGCCTCGATGATGGAGACGGTGAGCCCCCGGTGGACCAGGTTCTCCGCCATCTCCATCCCGATGAACCCGGCCCCGATGACAGCGGCGGTCTTGGGGGCAGCCTCCTTGATATGCTCGTCGATGGCGTAGGTGTCCGGGATGTTCCGCAGGGTAAAGACGGCGTTCTCCTCCATCCCCGGCATCTTAGGCCGGATGGGGGAGGCCCCGGGGGAGAGGACCAGGGCGTCATAGCTTTCGGTGTAGGTTTCCCCGGTGGCGTGATTTTTCACAGTCACCGTCTTGGCGGCGGAGTCCACGGCGGTGACTTCGCTTTGGACCCGAACGTCCACCCCGAACCGGGCCCGGAAGCCCTCGGGGGTCTGGACCTGGAGCTTGCCCCGCTCGGTGATGGTCCCGCCGATGTAGTAGGGCAGGCCGCAGTTGGCAAAGGAGATGTACTCCCCCTTCTCAAAGAGGATGATCTCCGCTTTTTCGTCGTTGCGGCGCAAACGGGCGGCGGCTCCGGCTCCACCGGCCACGCCCCCGACGATGAGTACCTTTCTGCTCATAGCTTATCTTCCTTTCGATCAGAGATAGTGGGGAGTATTGGGGGTGAGGACCTCACAGCCGTCCTCGGTGATGAGGACCATGTCCTCGATGTTGAAGCCCTGGACCCCCTGGATGTAGCAGGGGACCTCCATGGCCAGGATCATCCCGGCCTCCAGGGGCCGGGTGGTGCTGGCGTTGATGATGGGGGCCTCGCAGGTGGCGGGGCCCATGCTGATGCTGTGGCCCTGGTGCCCCCGGACGTAGGCGGGGAACATCTCCTTGACGTAGTCGTAGGCGGCGTGGTACAGGTCGCAGATGGGCACCCCCGGCTTGGCGGCGGCGATCATCCGGCGCTGGCCCTCGTAGAGGCGGTCCTTCAGCTTATAGAGGGCGGGGTCGGCCCCCTCCATCACCCAGGAGCGGGAGGTGTCGGTGGTGTAGAAGTCGAACTCGGCGTTGACCCCGGCGTCGAACTTCACCACGTCCCCCCTGCGGATGACCCCGTCCCCGGGGATGGTCAGCCGGGAGCCCGACTCCCCGGTGGAGAACATGGACCAGCTGCTGGGGGCGGCCTTGCCGGTGGCGATGACCGTCTCCCGGAAGGTCCGGACCAGCTCCTGCTCGGTGACGCCGATCTTGGCGATCTTGCTGACGGCGGTGAAGCCCTCGTCGGCGGCCTTGCAGAGGGTCCGGAACATCTCGATCTCCTCGGGGGTCTTGACGCTCCGGGCAAAGACGAACAGGTCGGAGATGTCCTGGAACTTGGCCTCGGGGAAGGCCCCGGTGATGTCATTATAGCACAGGACCGGCAGATAGGCCATCTCCAGCCCCAGCTTTTTGTCGGCCAGGTCCATCTCCCGGACCATCTTCTTGAGAATGTCAAAGGAGCTCTCCATCACCGCCGGCGGTGGGATGATGGCCCCGTTCGCCACCTCGTCCCAGGTTTTCAGCCCCACCCAGGTGTCGTACTTCCGGACGATGAACCGCCCGGCGCTTTTCTTCTCAAAGGTGGGGACCTCAAAGTCCATGGTGGTCAGCTGGGTGGGGACGTCCTCCCGGGCGGAGACCACCGCCACCGAAAAGCCCGGCTGGCGGGAAACGGTATGCTGGTGTCCCCCGAAGCCGATGACGTAGTGGAAATTCTCCGGGGAGGAGACGATGGCTCCGTCCAGACCCTGCTGGCGGAGCAGTTCTTTGATTCGGCCTTCCTTTGGCAGCATGAGGGATTCGCTCCTTTCTGTGTTTCGTCGTGTCGTTTGGTTTTGTGGAAAGCGGCCGCGTGCGCTGAATGTGCGCGCGGCCGCTGCTTGGTTACTGAATGCCTGCATGGAGGTCAAGCCCCAATCGCTCCTGGCACCACACCTGCGTAAAATAGAATGTGGTCCTAAACTCAGGTCCGGTGGACCCTAGCTCGTTTAAGCCTCTATCAGCCTAAGTCTCCAGGCAGTCGCTTTCGCCTAACACCTATGTATCGTAGGGTGTGGCACCGGGCCCTGGCCCGGCGGTTAGGCGGGGTAGAACAGGGGGGCGCCGGGGCCGAGGGGCAGGCCCAGGAGATACCAGAGGGAGAAGAGGACGATCCAGCCCAGGAGGAAGCAGATGGAGTAGGGGAGCATGGTGGAGATGACGCTGCCGATGCCCGCCTTCTTGTCATACTTCTGGAAGAACGCCACCGTCAGCACGAAGAAGGGCATGAGGGGGGCGATGATGTTGGTGCTGGAGTCGCCGATGCGGTAGGCAACCTGGGTCAGCTCAGGGGAGAGGCCCAGCCGCATGAACATGGGGACGAAGATGGGAGCCATGATGGCCCACTTGGCGCTGTCCACAGCGATGAAGATGTTGATGAAGGCGGTGAGGATGATGAAGCAGATGACCAGGGGCAGACCCACAAAGCCGATGCCCTTGAGGAAGTTGGCGCCGGACACCGAGATGATGGTCCCCAGGTTGGAGTAGTTGAAGCAGGTGGTGAACTGGGCGGCAAAGAAGATCAGGTCCATGAAGCTGGCCAGACCC
>CANOCD010000095.1 GCA_947564495.1 uncultured Angelakisella sp.
CGGACCCATGACGCTGAAAGAGATCGCGGCCCTTACCGGGGTGTCTGTTTCCACCGTCTCCAGGGTCATCAACGGCCAGGACCCCAAATGCGCCTCCCCGGAGGTCCATAACAAGATCTGGGCGGCGGTACGGAATTTCGGCTATTCCCCCAACCCCTTCGCCAAAAACCTGAAGCGGAACGGCGCCAGCAAGCAGGCCAACCCTTTTCACGACGCTATCGTCTACTGCTGCTCCCGGCAGCTCCCCCAGGTGGGGTACCAGGACTGGGAGCTGCTGGCCCGGATCGAAACGGAGATCCTGCGGAACCGCTTCGCCGCCAACCCCCTCTCCGCCGAGCAGCCGCTGACCGGCGGGGAGATCCGTGGCCAGGGCATCGTCCTGCTGGGGGAGGAGAGCGAAGGAAGGACCGCCCAATACCTGGAGAAGTTCAAAAACCTTGTCTGCATCGCCAAGCGCCCCAGCCGGCAGCTCTGCGACCTGGTCCTGATGGACCCCGAAAAGCCGCTGCGGGGCGCCTGGGCCTATCTGCGGGAGCTGGGCCACAGCCGCATCGCCCTGGCCGGGAGCCGGCGGGGGGTGCTCTCCCGCTACTATGAGGAGACTCTTTCCGGGGTGGCCGGGCAGGAGCTCTTTTTCCCCTGCGGCCTCTCCATGAGCGACGGCTTTCTGGTGGCGGAGGCCCTTCTGCGGGGGCCCGAGTTCCCCACCGCCCTCATCTGCGAAAACAGCTCCATCGCCTTCGGCGTGATCCAGGCCCTGGGGGAGCGGCATCTTTCGGTGCCGGAGCAGCTTTCGGTCCTCAGCCTGGGGGGCGGACTCAACCACGCCCACATGGCCTTCCCCGCCGGCATCACCACCTTTTCCTACAACAAGGGGGAGATCGCCTACCTGGCGGTGGACCTGCTGGTGGACCGTGTCCGGCGCAGCCACCTTTCCCCGGTGATCTACGAGCCGGAGTGCCGGATGGTGGAGGGCGGCAGCTGCGCCGCCCCGGGAAGGAGGTAGCGCCATGTCCTTCGGGATCAAGGATATTGCCCGGCTGGCCGGGACCTCCCCCGCCACCGTCTCCCGAATCCTCAACGACCCGGGCCGCCGCTGTTCCTCGGAGGAGCTGCGGCGGCGGGTGCTGGAGATCGCCAGGGAGAACGACTACACCCCCAACGGCGACGCCCGCAGGCTTCGCCAGGGCAGCGGCTTTCAGCCCCCCCGGCAGAAGATCTGCTGCTTTTTTGCCCGGACCAACGCCGACAGCGGGGAGCAGCTCTTTCCCGCTATCGCCAGGGCGGTGGAGCAGGAGGCGGTCACCAAGGGCTGCGCCCTGACCATCTCCTACAGCGTCGATCAGACCGAGGAACTTCTCAACCAGGAAAGCCGGGGGGAGGAGCAGGTGGGGCTGATCGTCCTGGGCCGGCCGGAGGACCCGTCCACCATCCCCCGCCTCCAGGAGCGGTTCCCCTACGTGGTGTTCACCGGCCTCCAGCGATTCGGCGGGGCGGTGGACCAGGTCATCACCAACGGGCGGGACGTGGCTCAGACCGCCCTCAGCTACCTGTACTCCCTGGGTCACCGGCAGATCGGCTACATCGGGGAGATGGTGCGGGAGCTCCGGTACGACGGGTACCTCAACTTCCTGCGGGAGCGGAGGCTGAACTGCGGGGAGCAGTTCGCGGTGGAGTGCGCCTACTACAACTACGACAAAGCCTACTGCGCCGCCCTGACCCTTATGTCCCGGCCGGAAAAGCCCACCGCCATCTTCTGCGCCAACGACCTGGTGGCCTTCGGGGTCATTGGGGGGCTGCGCTCCCTGGGGTATCACGTCCCCAAGGACGTCTCGGTCATCTCGGTGGACAACATCGACACGGCCCAGCTCTCGGTCCCCATGCTCACCACCATCCAGATCCCCTACCAGGAGCTTGCCCACTTTGCGGTAAAACTGGTCACCGACAAAATGGACGGCCTGGTGACCGGGGGACTGACGGTGACCCTCTCCTGCCGCCTGGTGGTGCGGGACAGCTGCCGGAAACTGTAGCGACATTCAAAGACCTGTTTCCTATCCCGACAGCGGGACAGGAAACAGGTCTTTTTTGTTTCAGCGGGCGGGGCCGATCCCCTTTATCGCCACTTCACGCTCCCCTCCCCCACTGCAGGACACGACCAGCAGACGCTGTCGGGGCCCCAGGGCAAGGGCGCCTTTTGCCACCGGCACCGCCTTTTCCGGGCCGAGCACCGAGCTTTTCACCGAGGCGGCGGTCTCCTCCGGGGGGACGGGGGCGGTGTAGCTGCTCCGGCCGGGGAAAAGCCGTTCCAGGTCCTCCAGCAGATCCTCCACCGCCCGGGGGTCCCCGTCGGCCACCAAGATCCCCGTGCCCGGGGAGAGAGCGGTGACCAGGCAGATCCCTTCCTCCAGACCGGCGGCGTGTTCCGCCGCCCATTGGGTGATGTCCGCCACGCCTTTGGCGGGCAGGACAAACTTCTTTCTCTCTGTCATGCTTCTTCCTCCACGATCACGATCCGGCTGCCCTTTAAGGTGCTCATGTCGGGCCTGGCCCAAATGGTGGTCACCTGGTCGGCGGTAAAGGAACCGCTGGACCCGTCCCGGAAGTAATGGCCCCCCTGCATCTCGCAGAGGTAGGAGGCCAGCAGATCCCCCGGCAGATGGTCAAAGAGGGGGGCTAGCTCCGGCCATTCCGCCGGGGCCTTGGGGAGAACGAACTGCCGTGCCGGCGCCGTGATCCCAAAGGCTTCGGCGGGGGCGTCCGCAACCAGCAGCACCTCCCGGCCGGCCCGGACCGCCTGGTCCACCGAGGCGGCAAGGCTCTCCCGGTTTTGGGCGCCCGCCTGGCCGTAAAAGAGGGTCATGATCCGGCCCGGCTCCCGGTACCCGGCGCTGTTCTTCCGAAAATGGATGCTGTCGGTCCAGGTGGCGAAGCTGCCCGCCGTCTCGATGATCTTGGCCGGGAAGAAGAAGGCCGAGGCGTGTTCCACGCCGTCCCCCACCGCCTCGAACCGGTCCACCTTGTCCTTTACCTCACAGGCCAGCCGGAACATCTCGTCGTCCATCCGCTCCATCAGCCCGGCGTAAGCCTCCGCCATCCCGATGATCTCCCCGGCCAGCCGGTCCACTGTGCCCTCGGGCCGCAGGCCCTTGACCTCGCTGAGGTGGGCGGCAAAAAGGATGGCCCCTGTAAGCGTCCCAAAGTAGTCCCGGCAGCCGGGATGCAGGTCGGGAAACTCCGGGTTGTGGACGTTGAGCACGAACTCCGACGCCTCCGCCACCGGGGACGCCACGTTGTTGGTGATGTCCAGGGTGTGGACCCCCAGCCTCCGGGCCCGCCGGAAACACTCCACGATCCGGGCGGGAAAGCCCCAGACGCTGAGGCCGACAAGAAGGGTCTGGCCCGCCACCCCGGGGGCGTCGCCGGTGGCCAGCAGGGAACGGAACCGCCCTATGTGCAGGGGGGTGTCGGCGTAGACCTTGGCCGAAAAGCCCCCCAGCAGTTTCTCGAAGACAGGCTTGCAGATGATGGCGGCGGCGTTGCAGTCCCCGCTGCCGGTAAGGTAGACGTGCCGGATGTTCCGCAGCGTCTCATCCGGCGGAAAAGAAGCCTCCCTGATCCCCTGGCGGAAGCCATCCACCTGGGCCCGGGCCAGCCCGGGGTAGCTCATCACCTGGCGGCGCAGCTTGGAATCGTAGTCTGTTTTTACCATATCGATACCCTCCCTATCAGTCCCTGTAGACCGCAACCTTGATGTCCCGGGGGCGGGGACCGTCAAATTCCATGTAAACGATCCGCTGGCCCTCCCCCAGAAGGGGCTTTCCCCCGGTGACGGGCAGGTCCAGCTGGGTCCCCGCCACAAAGGTCTTTGTATGTCCCCCGGCGTCCGAGGCGGTCTCCCGGTGGCGGAAGTCCGCCCGGGTGGGGATCATCCGCTCCAGATCCTGCCACAGGTCGGCGCTTTGCCCCTCCCCGGCGGAACAGAGCGCCAGCCCGGCGGTGGCGGCCACCACCGCCACGTGACAGTGGCCCTCTCGGACGCCGCTCCTCTCCACCATTTCGGTCACCGGCCCGGTGACGTCCCGTGTCTCACCAAAGGCGGTGGAAAAGGCGAAGGTGTCAAAGAAAAGGTCCTTTTCCAGGATGGTGACCGAGACCTCCCGCTCCCCGGGCGGGTCGAAGTCCAGCAGGATCAGCGACTGGGAATGGCCCAGCAGCAGCCGCCCCTCCCGGAGGATGAGGCAGTGCCCGCAGCCGGTCACCGCCGCTTTGGTCCGGGCCGCCGAGACCACGGGGGAATAGGGGTGCCGGTAGGAGACCCTGGAAGGGATACGCCCCCGAAGGTCCGAAAGGGCGTCCTCCACCCCCTTGGGGTCCCAGGAGGAGGTGATGGCCAGCCCGGCGGTGGTGTGAGGCAGGTACAGAAGGCAGATGCCGTTTTGCGCCCCGCTTTCCTCCACCAGTTCCCTGACCTGGCGGTCTATGTTTTGCCAGCCGTTTTTGGAGGTCTCAACTACAAAGCTCTTTCTCATCTCGCCCCGTTTCCCCCTTCCTCCTTTTCCAGATACCCCAGGGCCAGGAGGCCGGGCAGCCAGCTGGCCAGCCCCGCCATCCAGACCGACCCCGCCGGAGCGGTCGGGACAGGGCAGCGCCGGGTCCCCTCCAAAAACGCCTCCGGGCCGGCGTCGGTGAGGAAAAGGTAGGGCCGTTCCAGCTTGTGGACGCACCCCATGGTCTCCACCACCCGGGAGAAAGAGGGCTGGCCCTTGGGCCCCCACACCACGGTGGCCAGCTCAAAACGCTGCTCCATCCAGTAGTTGACGTGGCACCACTCCTCGCTGTCGTTGACCGAATATTGCAGGCCCGCTTCCCGGGCCCCCAAGGTCCCCAGAAAACAGGCGGCCCCCCGGCCCTCCCAATCGGCCACATAGTCAAAGCGGTCCAGCCCGGCGCAGCGCCTGGCAAAGTCCTTCGCCGCCTCGTCCATAGCGGGCAGAAGGCCGGCTGTCCCGGCGGCCAAAGCCAGGAGGTCCTTCCGTGTCTGTTCAAGGCTTTTGGGGTCGATGGACCCCCTGGCCCTGGCAACCCTGGCGCCGACGCAGACCAAGGCCAGGAACAGCTTGAGGTAGGCCCTGGGCAGAAAGTCCGCCCCTTCCTCCAGCCCCAGGCAGAGGACGCCCCGGGCCTTCCCCGCCTGGGCGCTCCTTTTCCCGGCGCAGATCAGAAGGCTGTTGGCCCCCGCCTCCCCCGCCACCGCCAGGGTCCGGGCCACGTCCGGGTCGTCCTCCTGCTCGGTAAGGACCACCACCAGGGGGGTGTTTGGCTCCCCGATGCCCATGGCGGCCACATTGTTAAAGTAGTTGAACTCGGTTTGGGGGACCACCTCTGTCCCGAAGAAAATGTCACACCACCGGGAGAAAAAGGGTTCTGCCGCCAGAGCGGCGGCGTAGCCCAGGCCGCTGCCGGTGAGCAGGATCTTCCGGGCGTCAAAGCAGCCCGCAACACTCAGCGCCTCCAAAAGCTCCGGGCTCATCCAGAGCTCCTCCAGGCAGCTTTCGCAAAACCGGGGGAACTCTTTGGCGAACCTCCCGTAACGGTTCCCTTCTGTTTTCTCCATCCTTCATCCTCCTTTTTT
>CANOCD010000096.1 GCA_947564495.1 uncultured Angelakisella sp.
GGAAATGGCTTTTATTTTCTTCTCAGCTTGGGGTCCAGGCGGTCCCGGAGCCAGTCTCCGGTAAGGGAGGCCGTCATCACGATGAGGATGATGAGGGCGGTGGGCAGGCAGACCTGCCACCACTGGAGGATCATCTGATCCCGCCCGGCGCTGACCATCACCCCCAGGGAGGTGTTGGGCGGCTGGATGCCCAGGGAGAGGTAGGACAGGGTGCTTTCAAACAGGATGATGGAGCTGAGGGAAAGGGTGGTGGTGACGATGAGGGGGGAGGCGATGTTCCGCAGGACGTGTTCCCGGATGATGCGGAAGGTGGAGGCCCCGATGGCCCGGCTGCACTCGATATAGCTTTCGGTGCGGATCTGCATGATCTGGGCCCGGGCCTGGCGGGCGAATTTGGTCCACTGGATCATGGTGGTCAGCAGCACCAGGGTAAACTCGGTGCTGCCGAAGATGGTGGCGGTGATGATGCCGATGAGCACCGAGGGCACCGAGTGGCGGACGTTGACCAGGAACATGATGACGTCGTCACAGACCCCGCCGAACACCCCGGCGATGACCCCCAGAGCGATACCCACCACAGCCGCGCTCACCAGCCCCACCGCCGCCAGGATGACGGTGGTCCGGGTGGCGTACAAAAGGCGGACGGCCAGGTCCCGCCCCAGGTAGTCGCACCCCAGCAGGTGGCCGGAATCCGAATACCCGAAGATGGAGGGGAGGGCCAGGCGGCTTTTCAGGTCGGTGGCCCCCAGGTCGACAGGGTGGTAGTAAGGGACCAGGAGGGCGGCAAGGATCAAAGCCCCGGTGAGGATGAGCAGGATGAGTATCCCCAGAGGGATGCCGGTTCGTTTTTTCATAACAGTCCCTCCCTACTTAAAACTTTCCCGGATGCGGGGGTCCAGCCAGCCGTAGCTGATGTCGATGAGGATGTTCACAAAGGTCACCGAGATGGCTACCAGCAGGATGCCGTACTGGACGGTGGGGAAGTCCCGCTGTTTGGCGGAGGTCACAAGGAGCATCCCCATGCCGGGCCAGGTAAAGACGTTTTCCACCACCACGGCGCCCCCCAGGATGGTGCCCAGCTGCATCCCGATCCCGGTGACCACCGGGATCAGGGAGGTCCGCAGGGCGTGGCGGATCATGACGATCCACTCGGGGACCCCCTTCATCCGGGCCCCGTCGATGTACTCCCGGTTCATCACGTCCAGAAGGGAACTGCGGGTGAGCCGGGCGATAGTGGCCATGGGGCTCACCGCCAGGGTGATCATGGGCATCACCAGCTGGCCCAGGGTCTCCGACCCGGAGCTGAGGAACCATCGAAGTTTCAGGCTAAAGACAAAGATCATCAGGATGCCCAGGCAGAAGCTGGGCATGGTGTAGCCGATGATGGCCCCGGTCATGGCGACACGGTCCCCCATGGTGTCATGGTGGATGGCCGCCAGCGTCCCGATGAGGATGCCCAGGACGATGGCCAGGGAGAAGGCCGGGATGGCCAGGCGCAGGGTGGTCCCCAGGCGCTCGGCGTAAAGGCCGGCCACGTCCCGCTTGTAGTAGTAGCTGGTGCCGGCGTCGCCCCGGAGGAGGTCCCCCAGGCTGTCGCTGTACTGCCGGGCCAGGGGCTCGTCCAGGTGGAGGGAGACCCGGAGGTTTTGCAGCTCCTCCTCGGTGGCCCCGTCGGGGAGCATCCAGTCGGTGGGGTCCCCGGTGAGGCGCACAAGGAAGAAGATCAGCGTCCAGATGAACCAGACGCAGAGTATCCCCTTGAGGACCCGCTTGAAGATGAACTGGGTCACAGATCCTCCCCTCCTTTCCCGGCGTGAAGGTGGCAGGCGGCGAAATGCCCCGGCGTGATCTCCCGAAGAGAGGGGACCTCCCGGGAGCAGCGTTCCGCTGCATGGGGGCAGCGCCCGTGAAAGACGCAGCCCGGGGGCGGGTCGATTGGGCTGGGGGGCTCTCCGGCCAGGGCGGCGGCCTTCCTGGGGGCGGCGGGGTCCGGGGCGGGGATGGCGTTCATCAGCGCCTGGGAGTAGGGGTGGAGGGTGTTGGCGAACAGCTCCTTCGTCTCCGCCAGTTCCACGACACGGCCCAGGTACATCACCGCGATGCGGTCCGAAACGTGCTTCACCACGCTCATGTCATGGGAGATGAAAAGGTAGGAAAGGCCCAGCTCCTTCTGCATCCCCTTAAAGAGGTTGAGGATGGAGGACTGGATGGACACGTCCAGGGCGGAGACCGGTTCGTCGCAGATGAGCAGCTCCGGCTGGGTGGCCAGGGCCCGGGCGATGCCGATGCGCTGGCGCTGGCCCCCGGAAAACTCGTGGGGGTATTTCTCCAGGGCCTCCTCCGGCAGGCCGATCCGCTCCAGGATGGGGCGGACCACCGCCAGCTTTTCCCCGGCGTTCATTTTGGTGTGGACCCGCAGGGGTTCCTCGATGATCTCCCGCACCCGCATCCGGGGGTCCAGGGAGGAGTAGGGGTCCTGGAACACCATCTGGACCCGCTGGCGGAACTCCATGAGGTTCTTCTTGGTCATCCGCTCCCCCCGAAACCAGATCTCCCCTTGGGTGGGCGGGATGAGCTGCATCACCACCCGGGAAAAGGTGGACTTGCCGCAGCCCGATTCCCCGATGAGGCCCAGGGCCTCCCCCTTGTAGAGGCGCAGGCTGATGCCGTCCACCGCCTTGACCACGCCGGGGGGCTCCTTCTGGAACAGTTTTTTCCGCAGGGGAAAGTATTTCTTGATGTCTTTGGTTTCCAGCAAGACCTCCATCAGCAGTCCTTCCTCCCTTCCTCTGCCGCCAAAAAGCACCGCAGGCGGCGTCCGTCGGGGCGCCGGGTCAAAGGCGGCTCCTCCCGGAAGCACCGCTCCCCGGCCCTTTCGCACCGGTCGGCGAAGCGGCAGCGGGTCACCGGGAACTGAAAGACAGGCACCGTCCCGGGGATGGAGTAGAGTTCCTCCTTCTCCTCGGTGATACTGGGGATGGCCGCCAGCAGCCCCCTGGTGTAGGGGTGGGCCGGCTGGCGGAACACCTGGATGCTGGTCCCTTCCTCCACCACCACGCCGCCGTACATGATCATCACCCGGTCGCAGATGGAGGCGATGACCCCCAGGTTGTGGGAGATGAGGAGGATGCTCATCTGGTACTCGTCCTTGAGCTGCCGCAGCAGGTCCAGAACCTGGGCCTGGACGGTGACGTCCAGGGCGGTGGTGGGCTCGTCGGCGATGAGGATGTCCGGCTTGCAGGCCAGGGCGATGGCGATCATCACCCGCTGCTGCATCCCGCCGGAAAGCTGGTAGGGGTAGTCCCGGACCCGCAGTTCGGGGGAGGGGATGCCCACCTTCCGCATCAGTTCCAGGATGGTCTCTTGAGCCTCCTTCCGGCGCAGCCCCGGGTCGTGGGCCTTCATCACCTCAAAGATCTGGTCCCCCACCGTGTACACCGGGCTGAGGGAGACAAAGGGGTCCTGAAAGATCATCGAGACACGGCTGCCCCGGATGGCGCAAAGTTCCTTGGGGGTGGCCTTGACAAGGTCCTTTCCCCCGAACAGCACCTGGCCCGATTCGATGCGGGTGTAGGTCCTGTCGATAAGGCCCACCAGGGACCGGGCCACGGTGGATTTCCCGCAGCCGGATTCCCCCACCACCCCCAGGACCTCCCCCCGCCCCAGGGTGAAGCTCACGTCATCGGCGGCGGGGATGACCCGGGAACCTGTGTAGTAGCAGGTCCGCAGTTCCTTTACTTCCAATAGCGTTTCCACAGTTTCCTCCTGTCATGGCAGAAGGGGCACGGTCGGTCCCCGGCCGTGTCCCCTCTGCTCATGGGTTTAAGATCAGGCGGCGGTCAGGTATCCCGCCCGGAAGTTCACGGCCTTGCCGGACTGGTAGTTCCAGGCAAGGCCCTTCCGCACCGCCCAGATGGAATCGGGGCAGTAGAGGATGGTTCCGGGGACCTCGTCATCCCAGATGGACATCATCTCGGAGTAGAGGGCGTTCCGGGCGGCCACGTCGGTCTCGCTCTGCATCAGCTCGCCCAGCTCGTTGAAGCGGGCGGGGGCGTCCCACAGATCCCGCTGGGGACCGGTGCCGGCGCCCCACAGGGCCCACATCCCGCCCAGGGGGTCGGAGAACCGCAGGCCGTTGGACCAGTTGGCCAGGTCCACGATGGTGCCGGTCTTGATGGCGTCCACCTGGTCGATCTGGGCGTTGACCCCGATCTGCTTCCACATATCGATAATGGCCTCGGCAGCCTCGGAACCCATGGCGTAGTAGCCGGGCACCACCTGGAAGCTGAGGGTCTGGCCGGAGTAGGAGGACTTTTTCAGCAGCTCCTTGGCCTTCTCCACGTCATAGGCGTAGACGTTGGGGTAGTCCTTGACGTAATACTGGCCGAATTCCTCGTAGTTGTAGCCGTTGGGGACGCTGGCGTAGCCGTCCCACAGTGTGTCGATGAGCAGCTGCCGGTCGATGGCAAGGCTCAGGGCCTGGCGCAGGTACTTGTCGCTGGCGTGGGTGTTGAACCGCAGCAGATGGGAGGCGGAGGCGGGCTGATTGAAGATGGTGACGCTGTCCTGGCCCTCCAGCATCTTGGCGGAGGAGGTGCCCAGGTAGGTGGTGATGTCGATCTCCCCGGTGATGAGGGCGGTGACCAGGGCGGTCTCCTCGGCGATGTACCGGTACTCCAGGGCCTTGGCGGCGGGGGCGTCGCCGTAGTAGCCCTCGTAGTAGGAGAGCTTCAGGCTCTCGGGGGTGATGCTGTCCACCTTATAGGGGCCGGTGCCCACAGGCTGGGTGGCAAAGACGTCGGTGCCCACCTCTTCCAGGTAAGCCTGGGGAACGATGTAAACGCTCAGATAGGAAGCCAGCCGGTCAAAGAGGATGGGGTCCACGGCGGCGGTGGTCATGCGGACCGTCTTGTCGTCCACGGCCTCCACCTCGGCGATGGTCTTGACCACGGCGGTGATGTTGGGGTCCACATAGCCGGTGTCATCCTTCAGGACACGGTCGAAGCTGTACTTCACGTCGCCGGCGGTAAGGGGAGCCCCGTTGTGGAAGGTGACGCCGTCCTTCAGCTTGAACTCGGCGGTGAGGTCATCCACCATGGTCCAGGAGTCGCAGATGTAGCTGGAGACGGTGCTGTCGTTTTCGCAGTAGAGCAGGGTGTCGAACACCTGGGGCAGGATGTTGGTCTTGGTCTTGCCCATGGCCACGCCGGGGTCCAAAGAGGCGGGCCAAGGAGGAGGTGCCGATGCGGATGATGTCCAGCATCTCCGGGGCGGCGGGCTCCACCGGAGCGGCGGGGGCGTTTCCGCCGGGGGACCCGGCGTCCCCGTTGGCGGGGGGAGTGGTGTTCCCGCCGCAGGCGGACAGAAGGGCCAGGATCATTGCCAGCGTTAGGATCAGCGCAAGGCTTTTTCTCATGTTGATTCCTTCTTTCGTTTTTTTGTGACCGGCCGGCGGTCACTTTTTGGGAAAAGGGGACGAAAACACCGTTTTCCTTGTCCTTATTGTATTATCGGGAGTGCCCCCTGTCAAATGGACAAAAATAATATGTCTATAAGCATCACTTAACAATAAGTCCCGGAAAATTATGGTGGATGGCGGATTGACAAACACCTA
>CANOCD010000097.1 GCA_947564495.1 uncultured Angelakisella sp.
ATGGAATCGGCGGTGACGATGGGGGCGGAGGCGTCGTAGAAGCTCAGGTATCTTTCCCCGCACAGCTCCCCGATGGCATCGGAGAGGGCCTTGGAGGTCAGGGGGCCGGTGGCGATCACCGCCGGCCCCTGGGGGATGCCGGTGATCTCCTCCCCTGTCACCGCCCGGATGCCGGGATGGGCCAGCACCCGCCGGGTGACGGCGGCGGAAAACCGCTCCCGGTCCACCGCCAGGGCTCCCCCGGCAGAGACCGCGGCCTCCGCCGCCCCCGCCAGCACCACCGAATTTAGCAGCCGCATCTCCTCCTTTAGCAGCCCCGCCGCCGAGATGAGGCGGGTGGCCTTAAAGGAGTTGGAGCAGACCAGCTCGGCAAAGTCCGGGCTGTGGTGGGCCGGGGAGTACCGGGCCGGCTTCATCTCGTAAAGGGCCACCCGGTGCCCGGCGTTTGCCAGGGCCCAGGCCGCCTCGCAGCCCGCCAGGCCGGCCCCAACCACCGTAACGTCACTCATCGCCGCTTTCCTTTTTGGCGGGGGCGGCCTTTTCAAAGCCGCAGCCCTCCTTCAGGCAGTGCAGCTTTTTGATTTTGCCGTTGGTGCGGAAGAGGGTGGAGCCGCACCTGGGGCAGGTTTCCTCAATGGGGGTGTCCCAGGTCATAAAGGTACACTTGGGGTAGCCGGAGCAGCCGTAGAAGGTGCGTCCGGTCTTGGTCTTTTTGGCCACCACCTTGCTGCGGCAGACCGGGCAGAGGCCGGGGGTTTCCTGGACCAGCTTTTTGGTGTTGCGGCACTCGGGGAACCCGGGGCAGGCCAGGAATTTGCCGAAGCGGCCGTGCTTGATGACCATTTTGCGGCCGCAGAGTTCGCAGACCACGTCGGTCTCCTCGTCAGGCACCTTCATGCGGGTGCCCTCCATGTTCTTTTCCGCCTCCTTCAGGGTGGCGTCAAAGCCCTGGTAAAAGGTGGAGATCACCCCGGACCAGTTGACGGTGCCCCCCTCCACCTCGTCCAGCTTCTGCTCCATGCCGGCGGTAAAGTCCGGGTCCACAATGTCCCGGAATTGCTCCTTCATCAGCTTGGTGGTCACCTCCCCCAGGGCGGTGGGCTTGAGGGCCTTCTGCTCCCGCTCCACATAGCCCCGCTGCTGGATGGTGCTCAGGGTGGAGGCGTAGGTGCTGGGCCGGCCGATGCCGTTCTCCTCCAGGGCCTTGATGAGGGAGGCCTCGGTGAACCTCGGGGGGGGCTGGGTGAAGTGCTGGTTGGGGGCAAGCTCCGCCACATCCAGGACCTCTCCCTCCTCCAGGGGGGGCAGGCGGGTGCCGCTCTCCTCGTCCCCGTCGGTGGATTCCACGTACAGGGCTGTAAAGCCGTCGAACTTCACAGTGAAGCCCGAGGCTTTGAAGCAGTGCCGCCCGGCGGCGATGTCCACCGAGACGGTGTCCAGAAGGGCGTTGGCCATCTGGGTGGCGATGAACCGCTCCCAGACGAGCTTGTAGAGCTTATACTGATCGGAGGTCAGGTTGCCCTTCACCTTGGCCGGGGTCAGGTCGATCATGGTGGGGCGGATGGCCTCGTGGGCGTCCTGGGCGTTCTTTTTGGTCTTGAAGGTCCGGGGCTTCGCAAGGGCGTAGCTGTCCCCGAAGGTCTGGCGGATGAACTTCTCCGCCGCCTCCAGGGCCTCGTCGGCGATCCGCAGGGAGTCGGTACGCATATAGGTGATGAGACCCACCGCCCCCAGGCCCTCCACCTCAACCCCCTCGTAGAGTTCCTGGGCCACCTTCATGGTGCGCTTGGCCTGAAAGCCCAGCCGCCGGGAGGCGTCCTGCTGGAGGGTGGAGGTGATGAAGGGGGGAGCGGGGGAACGCCGGCGGACCCCTTTCTTGATGCCGGAGACCACGAACCGGGCGGAGCGCAGCTCCTCCAGGATGGCCTTGGCCTGGTCCTCGTTTTTGATGGCGGTCTTTTTGCCGTCCGCCCCGTGATACTTGGCCGGGAAGGGCTTCCGGTCTGTCTTTTTGCCCTCCTGCTTGGCGACCATGGCGTCGATGGACCAGTATTCCTCCGGCTTAAAGGCGGTGATCTCCTCCTCCCGGTCCACCACCATCCGGACGGCCACCGACTGGACCCGCCCGGCAGAGAGCCCCTTGCGGACCTTCCGCCACAGGAAGGGGCTGATCTTGTAGCCCACGATGCGGTCCAGCACCCGCCGGGCCTGCTGGGCGTCCACCAGCTGCATATCGATCTTGCGGGGGTGCTCGATGCCGTTCTTCACCCCGTGCTTGGTGATCTCGGTAAAGATGATGCGGTTGTCCTTGGTCACGTCCACCCCAAGAAGGTTTGCCAGGTGCCAGGAGATGGCCTCCCCTTCCCGGTCCGGGTCGGTGGCCAGAAGGACCCCGTCGCTCTTTTTGGCGGCGGCTTTCAGCTTTTTGATGAGCTCCTCCTTGCCCTTGATGTTCTCGTAGACCGGGGCGAAGTCGTGGTCCACGTCCACCCCCAGCTTGCTTTTGGGCAGGTCCCGGATGTGACCCATGGAGGCCATGACCTCGTACCCGGTCCCCAGGTACTTTTGGATCGTTGTCGCCTTGGCGGGCGACTCAACAATGACCAGCTTTGACATTTTTTCGTTTACCACCTAATCTGTAATGAGTGACCTGTGTTCACAGCGTTGAAATTCCCTGTTCTCCGGGGGGCATTTCCCCGCTGTGAGTACAAGTCCTATAAGGAAAAGCGTCTCCCCGGGTGGATCTTCACCAGGCCGAAGATCTCCAGCTGGGTGAGGTCGGAAAGCACCGCCGGCAGGGGCAGGCCGCTTTGGGAAGCGATAAAGTCGGCGGTGACCACCTCCCCGGCCCCCAGGACGGTGTACACCTTCTGCTGGGTCTCGGTGAGGAAGGCGGGCAGGGACAGCTGCTCCGGCCCCGGGCCCGGTTCGGGCCCCGGCGGAACGGTTTCCCCGGAGGGGCGCTGTCCAATAGGATGCCCCTGGGCCGATCCTTCAAACAAATTTTTTTCTTCCGGTTCCCCGGCGGCGTCCCATTGGATGAGGAACTGGTATTCCTCCAGGATGCTCTCCACCGAGTCCACCGCTTTGGCGTTCTGGCGCAGAAGGTAGTTGGGCCCTTCCGAGGCTTTGGAGAAGATGTCCCCGGGGACGGCAAAGACCTCCCGGTTCTGGACGAAGGCGTGGCCGGCGGTGATGAGGGAGCCGCTGCGGCGGGTGCCCTCCACCACCACGATGCCGTTGCTGAGGCCGGAGATGATCCGGTTGCGGATGGGAAAGTGCCTGGGCAAAGGCTTTGCCCCCGGGGGATATTCGCTGACCACCGCCCCGCCGTGGCGGAGGATCTCCTTTTCCAGCCCGGCGTTTTCCGGGGGGTAGACCACGTCGAGGCCGCAGCCCAGGACGGCGACGGTCCTGCCCCCGGCCCGGAGGGTGGCCTCGTGGCTCACCGTGTCGATGCCCCGGGCCATGCCGCTGACGATGACCACGCCCTTCCCGGCCAGTTCCCCGGCGATGGCCCGGGCGGCCCGGCGGCCGTAGTCGGTGCAGTTCCGGGTGCCCACCATGGCGATGGCCAGGCTGTCGTCCAGGCCCTCCAGGCTCCCCTGGAGGTAGAGGACCGCCGGGAAGTTGTAGATCTCCCGGAGGCGCTGGGGATAGGCCGGGTCGTCGGGGATGAGGACCTCATACCCCAGGGCACGGCACCGGTCCAGGATCTTCTGGGCCGACTCCTCGCTGCCCACGGTCCGAAGGCGCTCCAGCTCCCCCCGGTTGAGGCCCAGCCGGGCCATCCGGGCCGGGGGCTGGGCGAAGAAGGCCCCGGGGCTGCCGAAGTGGTCCAGGACCTTCCGGCCCCGGGTGGCGCCACAGCCAAAGACCTGCTGGAACCTGATCCAGGCAAGGCGCTCGCTCATAGCCTCTCCCCCTTTGTTCATCGGCTCCTGCCGGACATCTCCCACATGAGGACGGTAGCCGCCATGGCGGCGTTGAGGGACTCGATGGCCGGGGCCATGGGGATATACACCCCTTTCCCGGCGGCCTTGGCGGCCTCGGGGGAGACCCCGTTCCCCTCGTTGCCGATGACCACCCCCAGGCCGCCCTTGGCGGGCAGCTCCCGGGCGGAGCGGGCCCCGGGCTCCAGAAGGGCGGCGTAGACCGGGATGCCCAGCCCCTCCATCCGCCCGATGGTCCCCGGCAGGTCCTCGGCCTGGAAAAAGGGCTGGCGGAAGACACTGCCCATGGTGCTCCGCAGCGCCTTGGGGGAGAAGGGATCGGGACAGCCGGGCCCCAGGATCACGGCGTCAAGGCCGAAAGCCTCGGCCCCCCGGAGGATGGTCCCCAGGTTGCCCGGGTCCTGGAGGCGGTCCAGGAGGAGGTAGCGGCCATCCGGCCGGAAGGCCGGCTCCCGTCTTTCCGGGAGGGCGCAGAGACAGAACACCCCCTGGGGGGTCTTGGTGTCGGAGATGGCCCGGGCCACCCCCGGGGAGACAAGGGTCACCTCCCCCGCCCCGGCCAGCCAGGGGTATTGGTCCATGGCCTCCGGGGTGGCCAGGACCGACCGGACCTCCCCCGCCGAAAGGGCCTCCCGGCAGAGCCGGGCCCCCTCGGCCAGGAAAAGCCCCTCCTCCCGGCGGGCCTTGGCCCCGGACTGGAGGCGGCGGCAGAGCTTTACCGCAGGGTTATCCCGGGATGTCAGCACTGGCGGCCCCTCCTTTCTCCCGGCGGGAGTTTGCAAGAAAACACGCCCGCATCACAGCCGACACGGGCGTTGAAAACCGGTTTACAGGGCGGCCTTGGCCTTCTCCACCAGGGCGGTGAAGGCAGGGGCGTCGTTGATGGCGAGCTCGGAGAGCATCTTGCGGTTGAGGGCGATGCCGGACTTCTTCAGGCCGTTCATCAGCTGGGAGTAGTTGATGCCGTTCATCTTGGCGGCGGCGGAGATACGGGTGATCCACAGGCGGCGGAAATCCCGCTTTTTCTGCTTGCGGCCGGCAAAGGCGTAGTTGCCGGATTTCTTCACCGCCTGCTTGGCCATCTTAAAATGGGTGCTCTTGGAGCCAAAATATCCCTTGGCCAGCTTTAAGACCTTTTTCCTTCTTTTACGGGTCATTGTTCTATGTCTCCATACTTATCGCGTCGTTGTGGGAAAAGCTGCCGGGCTGATCAGTTGTAGGGCATCAGCAGCTTGAGGGCGGCCAGATTGGTCTTGTCGGCGTAGGTCGCCTGGCGGAGGCCCCTCTTGCGCTTGGGGGTCTTGCCGTGACCGTTGGCCAGGTGGCTCTTGTAGGCTTTGGCCCGCTTGACCTTGCCGGTCTTGGTGAGCTTGAAGCGTTTCTTCGCGCCGGAATGAGTTTTCAGCTTAGGCATTTTCGTTTCCTCCTAGTTGGGTTTACTTTGCAGGCTTTGCGTTCAAGAACATGATCATGCTGCGGCCCTCCAGCTTGGGGACCTTTTCCACGCTGCCAAATTCGGAGCAGGCCTCGGCGAACCGCTTCATGATGTCCAGCCCCAGGTTGGAGTGGGCCATCTCCCGGCCCCGGAAGCGGATGGAGACCTT
>CANOCD010000098.1 GCA_947564495.1 uncultured Angelakisella sp.
TATTTTAGTTTATGTAGCGGATTCTTTACAAAGCTTAACAATGGCGTTGATGTGACATGGACGCAGAGCGGCCAGACGCTGAAAAAAGGCGTAGCGGAAGACTCCGATGCGGCGACAGAGGCGGAGAACCAGAACATTGAAACGCAGATCTACATGGCGCGTTATGATTTTGCGGAAGGCCGCATGACGGATGCCGTGCAGGTGACGAGCGGAAGCGGCGACAACTACAGTGACCTGAGCTTTGTAGTCAATCCGGACAGCACGCTGACGGCCCTGGCGGTAAAAACAGGGACAAAAGTAGTAGATGCTGCCGAGTTCAATGAGACGGTGCAGGATTACAACGAAAATATCAATAATCCGGACAAGAAGCACGACAAAGTATCGGAACAGGATTTTACAGAATTCGTGGCAGTGGACGAGGATAACAAAGCACTCGTGGCCATGACGATAACGCCCTGCAGCGTATTGAAGGTAAAGGAATGGGCAGCAGGTGATTTCATCGCCGGGGAAACGAACAGTGTAACGATCGAACTTCTCAATGACGGCATTGATACGGTGAAAGAAGCAAGTGTTACCGTTACGGATGCGGCCGGAAACAGCCTTCTGCGGGGAGACGACGGAGAGGCGGCGGCCTCGGTTCAGATCGACCGGATGATGGGGGGAAGCACGTACGATATTCCATGCGCTCTTACCCTTCCGGATGATGCAGAAAACGGCGTGATCCAGATCAAGGTGGCAGACAAAGACGGCCGGGAACTGCTGACGGATCGGTACGAAAGAAATATAAAAGAGGAAATGATCATCACAGGAGTGACGGCTGTGGAGACGGATGAGCGGGATGTATATGACATTAGCTTTGACGTGGAGAATGGGATCTGGAAGAACGCTCCGGAAACAAAAGCGGCAGTTGGTGTGGTAACAGCAGACGGGGACAAAAAGCTGGCAGATGTCACGATCCCCGCGATGGAAAAGGGCAGTAAGAGAACCATTACGACTACAGTTACCGTGGATTCCGCGAAACAGTTTGTGGAAGGAAAAGACGAGGAAGGACAGGCGGCAGAAACCGGAACCTTCTATGTCGACCACGTAGACAGCGACGAGCCGGTGACCCTGGTCCCCACCGGGCCCCTGACCAACGTGGCAAAGCTGCTGCTGGCCCACCCCGACCTGAAGCCCAAGATCGCCCGGATCTCCCTTATGGGGGGCGGGGTGAGGATGGGCAACTGGACCCCTGCCGCCGAGTTCAACATCCTGGTGGACCCCCACGCCGCCAAGCTGGTGTTCCAGTCCGGCATCCCCATCCTCATGGCGGGGCTGGACGTCACCGAGAAGGCTCTGGTCTGCCCCGAGGACTTCCGGCGCATCCGGGAGGTGGGCAACCACGTGGCGGTGACTGTGGCCGACTGGCTGGAGTTCTTCTACCAGTTCCACAAGACCATGGACTACCCCGGCGCCCCCATCCACGACGCCGTGGCGGTGGCGGCTCTGGTGAAGCCGGAAATTCTCACTATGCGGGAGATGCACGTGGACGTGGAGGTCTCCGGTGACTACTGCACAGGCTGCACCGTGGGGGACTGGTTCGGCACCAGCGGCCACCGGCCCAACGCCACCGTCCTGCTGGACATCCACCGGGAGGCCTTTGTGGACCTTCTGGTGGAGGCGGTCAAGACCTATGGGGAGGAAACGAAATGAGCGAAAAGAAGATCCCTGTCATCATCGACTGCGACCCCGGCTGTGACGACACCGCCGCCCTGCTCCTGGCCTTCCGCTGCCCGGAGCTGGACGTCCGGGGCATTACCACCGTGTCCGGCAACGTCTCCCTGGACAAGACCACCTATAATGCCCTGCGGGTGGCGGAGGTCATCGGCACCGGCGTCCGGGTCTGCCCCGGGGCGGACCGCCCCCTCTTCCGGGAGCCGGTCTACGCCCCCCACGTCCACGGGGAGGACGGCCTCCTGGGCCTCCCCCTCCCCGCCCCCAAGAAGAAAGCCTCCTTCTACAAGGCTTGGGATTTCATCTACGAGGAGGCGGTGAATCAGAAGGGGGAGCTGGAGATCATCGCCGTGGGGCCCCTGACCAACCTGGCCATCGCCCTGGCGGCCAACAGCGACCTGGCCGGGATGATCCGGCGGGTCGTCATCATGGGCGGGGCCGCCGTGGGGGGGAACGTCACCCCCTGCGCCGAGTTCAACATCTACGTGGACCCCGAGGCCGCCGACATGGTGATGAAGTCCGGCATCCCCATCTGCGTCTGCGGCCTGGACGTGACCCTGAAAGCCTACCTCACGGCGGAGGAGATCGCCGGGATCAAGGCCCTGGGGACCCCCCCGGCGGAGCTCTTCGGGGCGGTGACCGAGCAGAACTGCGAAAAGGTCTTTTGCCCCCAGGGGGCGCCTCTCCACGACCCGGCGGCGGTCCTCTTTGCCGTGGACCCGGGCCTTTTCACCACCCAGCGATGCTGGATGGGGGTGGAGACCGCCGGGACCATCACCCGGGGGAAAACGGTGACCGACTGCTTCTCCGACGCCCAGAAGGAGGCCAACGTGGACCTGGCCCTGGATGTGGACCGGGAGCGGTTCGCCGCCAAGGTCCGGGAGATCATGGAGCGGTACGGCTGAACTACCACTGATAGCAGAGGCTGGAAGAAAAGCTCGACCTGGAGCTTTCCTTCCAGCCTTTTTCTATGCCAGCCGGACCGAGATCATGGAGAGGGCGTTTTTTTCCACCCCGTTGAGGATGAACCCGGCCAGGTCGCAGGCGTAGAAGCTCCCCGCCGTCTCGATCCCCTCCCGGCGGATGTACCCGCTCAGGGCCTCGTACCCCTGGGAGATGTCCCACCGGCCCCGGCAGCAGAGGTAGAGGTACTCCCCCGCCGGTTTCTCCAGGCAGAAGGGGCAGTCTTTAGGCTCCTTGACCCGGGTGTACAGGCAGGAGATGCTCCCCTGCCCCGCCGCCTCCTCCCGCCGGTGGATGGCCCCCAGGCGGTGGTCGGTCCGCAGGCCGTACCGGCGGCAGAGCTCCTGGCACCGCTCCAGGACGGCGATGAGCCGCTCCTCCTCCCCGGCCCCCGGGGGGAGCAGGGCCTCCAGCTCCTCCGCCGGAAGGGCCAGGAGCTGCTCCGCCGGGAACCAGGCGGTCCTGGGGGTCAGGTCCGGCGCCTCCCCAAACTCCAGGCCGTGGATGGCGCTGGAGAGGACGAACTCCATCTGTTCCAGCCTTTCCCGCTCCGCCTCCAGCCGCTCCCGCTGCTCCCGGAAGAGGGCCAGGGTCCCGGGGGCGCTCTGGCCCTCCAGGCAGCGGCGGATCTCCTCCAGGGGCGTCCCGGTCTGGCGGAAGATGGTGATGGCGTAAAAGTCGTAGAACTGCTCCAGGTCGTAGTAGGCGTAGCCGTTTTCCCCCTGGCGGGCCGGGGGCAGCAGACCTATGTCCTTGTAGTGGCGCAACGTCTCCTTGGTGGTGCCGCAGAGCCGGGCAAAGGCCCCGGAGGCAAGCCACCCCTTGTTCCGTTCCAAAAAACTTCCTCCTTTTTAGAAAAAGCCCTTGACTGCGTGGTAACCCCATAGTTTATGATACTCCTTGCCGGGTATGAATGCAAGAGAAAATGGCAGTCTAAGGATAAAAAGAAGGAGGAACTGAACATGAATTTTGGATGCAGCAGCTTTACCTGGGAGACCAAGGACGGCCTCCACCTTTTGGGGCGGACCTATGACCAGTTCGGGGACCTGGCGGCCAACCAGATCATCAGCGTGCCGGCGGGGAGCCCCTGCGCCCCGGGGCTTCGCCCGGGGGAGGCCGACCCTCCTGGGCTGCTGGGGTACACCGGCATGGCGGTCCTGGGCTTCGGGGAACCTGTCCTGGTGGACGGGGTGAACGGCGGCGGCCTTATGGGGGCCCTGCTCCACTACCCCGAGTACGCCTTTTACCCTTCGTCCGCCGTGGCGGGGACCGTCGCCGTCCATCCCGGGCGGCTGCTGGCCTGGCTCCTCAGCCGGTGCCGGGGAGTGGAGGAGGCCCTGGAGGAGCTCTCCCGGATCACCCTGGTGGACGAAGCCATCCAGGGGAAGCCTCTGCCAGCCCACTACATCCTCTGCGACCGCCGGGGGGAGTCGGTCATCCTGGAGCCGGACGAGGACGGGCTGAAGGTCTACCGGGACACCATCGGCGTCCTTGCCAACAGCCCCGGCTACCTGTGGCACCGGACCAACCTGCGGCGGTACGTGGGGGTCACCAATCTGCCCAACGCCCCCCAGGTCATCGCCGGCCACGAGATCCGGGAGTTCGGGGAGCGGCTGGGGGGCGGCTTTGGCCTGCCGGGGGACTACTCCTCCCCTTCCCGCTTCGTTCGGATGGCCTTCCTCAAGGAGTTCTGCGTCCGGGGCAGGGACGAGGTGGACGGGGTCTCCCGGATGTTCCGGGCTTTCGCCTCGGTGGACATCCCCGAGGGGCTGGCCAAGGCCGACCTGGACTACGAGGAATACGAGCAGACCCTCTGCACCAGCGTCTGCTGCGCCGAAAGCGGTCTCTACTACTTCGCCCCGGCCTGGAACCGGCGGATCTCGGCGGTGGGCCTCCCCGCCAAGGAGGGGGAGGTCCGGTATTTTGACCTGGGGGACCGCCAGGACATCCTCTACCGGAGCTAGGAGGGACAGAAGATGACAGCCAAACTGGACTCCTACCATCTGCCAGTCACCGGCAGGAACATCCTGCGCTTTGCCTTTCCCACCATCGTGATGACGGTGTTCAACACCTTTTACACCATGGTGGACGGTCTCTTTGTCTCCAACCTCATCGGCACCGAGGCCCTCTCCGCCATCAACCTCACCGCCCCGGCCATCGGGCTTGTCACGGCGGTCTCCGGGATGCTGGCCACCGGGGGCAGCGCCGTGGTGATGCGGAAGATGGGGGAGGGCAAGGAGGCCGAGGCCCGCCAGGACTTCACCCTTCTCATCCTCGCAAACGTCCTGGTTGGGGCGGTGATGATGCTTCTGGGCTATACCTGGATGGACCGCCTTTTGGGGGCCATGGGGCTTTCCCCCCAGGTCTTTGGCTACTGCCGGGACTACCTGGTCTATTACCTGATCTTCACCATCCCCATCCTCCTCATGTACAACTTTTCCCTCTACCTCATCGCCGCCGACCGGTCCAGGCTCTCCCTTGTCTGCACTGTGGCTGGTGGGGTGGCAAACATCCTCCTGGACTTCGTCCTCATCGCCCTCTGCGGCTTGGGCATCCGGGGGGCGGCCATCGCCACCGGCCTGGGCTACTCCATCACCGCCGTGGCGGGGTTCCTGGTATTCCGCAAGGGGGAAAGCCTCCTCCACTTCCAAAGGCCGGTCTTTCGCCCCAAGGTGCTGTTCCACGCCTCCACCAACGGTCTTTCGGAGCTGGCCACCTCCCTGGTCTCCGGCATCACCACCCTTCTTTTCAACCTGGCCATGCTGCGCTACGCGGGGGAGGACGGGGTGGCGGCCATCACCATCATCATGTACGTCCTCATGTTTGTCAGCGCCCTGTTCATCGGCTACTCCTACGGCGTGGCCCCCATGATCAGCTACT
>CANOCD010000099.1 GCA_947564495.1 uncultured Angelakisella sp.
CAAAGGCGTCGGCCTTGGGCGGATGTTCTTACGCCGCCGCCTGTGTGGTTGGGGGGCTGTGCGGTCCGCTTTCCTAACTGCTGAACGGTTTCTGCGCCGTCCCCTACTGACACGTCGTGGCGGCGGGGGCTGTACTGGCGGCTTGGCTTGGTGTATCCACTTAGCCTTGCGTGGGCGTTAGCGGCCTCCTTCCGGTTGGCCGATAAGGAATCCCCGCCTGCGGGCGGGGATGAGCCCTTCGGGCAATGCCGCTGCTGCGGCGGGGTTTGGAGCGTCTTTGGTGCCTCCGGCGGAGCCCTTCGGGCTACGGCCTGCGGGCCGGGGTTGGGAACGGGCTCAATGCCTGGGGTTTTCCCGCACCAAATTGGCTCCCTTGGCCAGCGCAGCCATAATATCCGCATAGTGCTGGTTCCGCAGAATGTAGGTCTTGGAGTAGACCTCCCCCTTCCGGGTGGCCACGTACTTCGGCGGCAGCTGGTTCAGTGCGTACGCAATAATGTCGTTCCGGCAGGCTTCGCAGGTGCAGCAGTTCAGCGTGTGCTGGGCCCGCTCAAACTCCTCTTCGACCAGAGCTTCCATGATGTTCTTATACTCTGCCATGTCCTTACTCCCTTTCTGCTACTGCCCCCCAGGGGCCGTTTATTCCAGGGGGCCCTCCCCCGTCTCGCCGTTTCTCGCCCGTACCACCGCTTCCTTGAAGTCGTAGTACATCTCCTCCACCTTGGCAAAGTATTCCAGCCCAAAGTAGGAGGGGAGCAGGTGGGCGAAGAGATAGTCCAGGTCCTCCCCCTGGCTCAGGGCGATCATCGTCTCGGTGATGAGCACGTCCTTGAGGAAATGGTGGTTCGCCATAAATTTGGTGGTGACGATCAGGTTGTACAGGATCTTCCGGATCTTCTCGCTGTCCGCGATCTCCACCGTCAGCTGGACCGCCTTCCGCAGAAAGGCGTCGGGATACCGGGCCGTGTCCTGGACCATCTCGTCCATGGCCAAAAGCCCCCGCTCCCGGCTGGTGTAGGCCAGCTCCAAAAGCTGGCGCACCGTGGCCAGGCAGTCCTCCTTGTCGTCCCGGGTGCATTGGATCTTCTGGGCGAAATACTCGGTATCCATGGAGAAGATCAACGCCGCACCCTCCTTTCACCATCTAGCTTGGATCAGCCCCTGCCGATCTCCAGGGCCTTTAACGCCAGGGACTGCACCAGCTTGAGGGCGGTGAGGTTGGCCTCGTAGGCGTTGGAGGCCCCCATGAGGTCGATGCGCTCCTCGGTGGTGTTCACGTTGGGCATCATCACATACCCTTCCTCGTTGGCGTCGGGATGGTTGGGGTCGTAGACCGGGATGAAGTCCCGCTGGCTTTCCACCACCTGGGTCACCCGGACCCCGCCCCCCTCCACCTTGGCGGCGGCGGTACGCAGGCTGTCCGCAAAGCTGATGCCCCGCTCCCGGAACACCACCTGCTTGCGGCGGTAGGGTTCCCCGCTGGCGGTGCGGGTGGTGTTCTGGTTGGCCAGGTTCTGGAGGGCGATGTCCATCCGGAACCGCTCCGCTGTCAATGCCGAACCGGTGATGTTCATGGAATCCAAAAAGGACACAGGGGTCACTCCTTCCTACTTGTTTACTTGGGGCCTTGGTTGAGGACATACCGCAAATTTGTGAACTGCCCGCTGATCTTCTGGTAGAGGGCCAGCTGCTGGACGTAGTTCTGGTACAGCTTGAGGCTCTCGGTGTCGGCGTCCACGTTGTTGCCGTCGGGGCGGATGGAGGTGGCCTCGTCGGTAAAGACGTGGGCTTTCAGGTCGTACCGGTCCCCCATCCCCCGGAGGGTGTCCTCGAAGGAGACATACCGGGCCTTATACCCGGGGGTATCCAGGTTGGAAAGGTTGTGGAGGATGACCTCCTGCTGGAGGGAGAGCCCCTGGAGGCTGCTCCGCATCATGCCAAGGGGCTTGCTGTTGAAAAGCATCTTGTGACCTCCTTTATGCCGCTGGTTCTGCGGGTTCTTCGGGTTCCTCTGCTTCCGCCGGGGACCCGGCGTTGATCTGTGCTGTGGCGGGGCTTTCCACCCCATCCGGCAGCAGCCGGGCCATGACCACAAAGCGGTGGCTGTTGTCCTGGGCCCCGTACTTGATGGTGCAGGTGGACAGGGTGAGGATGTTGTCCTCCGGGCCCACGGTGACGTCGTAGTTGTACAGGGACTTCTCCTGGCACGTCTTGGCCAGCTGGTCCACCCCGCCCTCGGGCTGGGCCGAGATGTAGTCGAAGGTCTTTTCGGTGTAGAACACCGCGAAAACCTCCCACTCCATAAAGCCGCCCTCCAGGGTGGAGAAGGAGATCACCGGGGTCTCCTTGGCGAACTCCGGGTCGGTGAACTTGAACAGCTGGGAGAACCGGGGGCCCTCGGGGTTATCCTTCAGGTCGCTGTGGCCATAGATCACGGTGTTGGGGGAGAACTCCTCCCGGGTCCCCACCGAACACTCCCAGTCGGCGAAGTAGCAGCCGTAGACGTCGTACTCCCGCTTCTCGTTGGTCCGCAGGTAAACGGCGTTGTCGTAGGACTGGAGGACGCAGTTGTTGATGTCGGTGCCGGGCACCTTCAGCCAGCCCACCGTGTCCCGGTTGAACTGGGTGTAGGCGTCCAGGGCCTCCAGCTCGTCGGCCTTGGTGACCACCTCTTTGGGGACGTTGAGCTGGGCCTGGCCCTCCTGGCTCTGGCTGGCGGGGTTCTCCACCATGATGGTGTCGTCGGGTTCCTCCAGGAAGAACAGCACAAAGACGAATCCGGCCACGAGGAGCAGGGCGATGAGGATCGCCAGGACCGCGATGACTTTCTTCATGGGCGGCCCTCCATGACACCGGTGTCGGGATTCAGCTTGCCGCCGCTGCCCAGGAGGTCCTTGCCGTTGGAGACCATGCCCAGTTCATCCACGATGCCGTTCTTGTCCTCCGAACCGGCGATGCGGTGCATGGGGGAGACGACGTAGGTGGAGAAGTGGTCGATGCTCACCGCCACGGTGCCCTTGCTGTTGCTCTTTAGAGCGCCGTAGTAATCCAGGCGGTCACGCTCCTGGTTGTAGTAGTGCCAGTACAAAGTCTCGTTGCCGTACTTCCGGCCCAGGCTGAGGTTCAAAGAGGCGGGCCCGGGGAGGGAGCCGTGGTAGGTGAAGTAAGCCAGCACCACGTCGTCCACGATGTCGTCGTTGACGTCCCATTCCTCGATGAGGTCGTAGATAGCGTCCTCGTCGGGGGAGGAGAAGGACATCCGGAAGTCGAAGATCTCGGTCTGGGGGATGACCCGGGTGAGGTTGGCGGCGTCAAAGCGCACCGAGTAGTCGTTCCCCTGGAAGATGATGGTCTTTTCGGGGTAATCCTCCCGGAGGGTGTTAAAGACGCTGGCGCCCACACGGGGGTACTCGTCGATCTTGACGATAATGGGGTTGCCGCTCCGGTCGAAGTCGATGTCCTCCGCCTCCAGGGGGGTCAGGTTTTTCAGCTTTTCCTCCTCGTTGCGGAAGACGGCGATGGTGTAGTTTTTCACCAGGGTCTTGTCGGGGGAGGTCACCTCGATGGTGACGTCATTCTGGCCGTCCACCAGGGCCAGGGCGTAGTTGCCGTTGTAGTCGCCCAGCTCCCGGGTGCCGTTGAGGACCCGCATGGTGGCCAAGGGGTCGGAGAGCTTGGGGATGATGTCCACCGACCAGGTCTGCTCGGTGGTGGTGACCTCGTAGTCGGTGACCGAGGACTGGAAGGAGGGGGTCATCAGGCCGTAGTTCACCGAGAGCCGCCGGAGGTCGGCGTTATTGGTCTTTTCGATGAGGTTCTCGTTGGTGAACTCGATGTTGTAGACCTTTTTGGTCTTGCGGTCCTGGGCGGTGACCTCCACCTTGACGGTCTGCTTGACGTCGATGATCTCAATGAGGCCGCTGGGGGAACCGCTCTTGACCTCCACCCCGTCGATCTTGATGGTGGCCCCATGGTGGTGGGCGGTGGGGATGATGATGACCCCTTCGGCGCCCTCCGCCACCTTGGCGGTATAGTCGGTCTTTTTGGGGGCAAAGATGGGTTTGAAGTCGGTGGTGTTCTCGGTCTTGAGGGAGATGAGAAGGGCGTCATCACTGGGGGGGTCCCGGGTGATGGTGACCTTGTAGATCTTGTGCTCCCCCTTGGGGTCCTCCGGGGCCACGTCGATCTCGAAGGTCTTGGGCTTTTCCGGGTCGGCCAGGGCGAAGACCATGGACTGGACGCCGCTTTCCGCCTCGTAGGGCTTGACGGTGGTCAAAACCGAGCCGTCCCGGATGACGATGGTGGCCCCCTCCTGCTTGACGGTAGCGGTAAAGCTGACGCCGGTGGTCTCGAAGGGCACCTGGAGGTTATACTCGGTCTCGTCCCGGTGGAAGGCGAAGTCCTTCTTGATCTCGGTCCCTTCCTGGTCGAAGATCTGGAGGTCCTCCAGGCGGTTTTCCTTGCTGGGCTCGGCCCGGAGGACACGGAGCTCATAGAGGGTGGTGTGGTCCAGGGCCCCGGCCACGCCGTCCTCCTCGCACTCGGGGGTGACCTTGATGAAGAAGGGGTGGTAGCCCATGGCGGAGGCGGGGGCGTCCACGATGCTCACCACGTCCAGCTTGGGGCTGAGGGCGTTGGGCCGGAAGGTCAGGGGGCCGGTCTGGTTGGGCAGGGACTGGTCCTCCCCGTTGACCATATCCAGCAGGAGGTTCCCCGCCTCCCCGTTCTTCCACTGGTAGACCTGGATGTTGCCGATGTTCTCCTCGGTGGGGCTGAGGTTCAGCTTGATCTGCTTCACCGAATAGGGAATATCCAGGTTATAGACCTGCTGCTCCGGGTTGAAGGTTGGGCGGTAGGCCCGGGTGTTGTCGTCGGCGTCGGTGACGGTCATCCCCTTCAAGGTGGAGATATGGCTGGGGGGCTCCCGCCGGATGCGGACTTTGTAGACAGTGCTGTTGGAGTTGTTGGTATCCCCTTTGACCACGGCGTCCTCCGACTTCACCGTGACGGTGAGGATCAGGGCGTCCTTATCCGCAGGGTCGTCGGGGTTGGAGCTTACATAATTGGGGTCACGGAATTTCTGCTTGATATTTTTCAGCCATTCGTTGGTAGTCTCGTACTGGGTACGGGGCTCCAGATCGGGCTTGACCTCCAGTTCGGCCCAGCGGTGGTTCTGGACGGCCTTGACCCGGAGCATATCGGTGGCGTAGGGCACCGTAATATCGTAGACGACCGTTTTCGCCTTGCCGTCGGCGTCCACCGACGGGTCGAACTTCACCAGGTTGTTGCTCATGGTGCCGTCATCGGCGTAGTAGACGCCCAACTCGGAAAGGGTGCTGTCCTTGCTGGGGTGGTCCCGGATGACATGGAGGGTATAGGTGGTCCAGTAGTCCTCCCGGGGGTCCAGGCAGGGGGAGGTAACGGTCAAAACGAACACCTGGCCCAGTTCATCCTCTTCAAAGGGGATGGCCGGGGTGGCTTCGTTGTTGATGACCTGGACCGTGCCGCTGTCCTGGAATTTGTGTACCGGGTTGCCCCGGACGTCGGTGATGGTG
>CANOCD010000100.1 GCA_947564495.1 uncultured Angelakisella sp.
CAGGCCGCTGTGGACCTTTATGGGCGTGGGGGCTTTGCTGATCCTAAACCACGGGCTCCAACTGCTGTTTGCTTGAACTGTTCCGCCATTCGTGCTATACTGGCAGGGCAGACCAAGTTTTTGCAGAAAGAGGGAAACACAACATGAAGATGAAACTGGCTGCCTTGATGACAGCCCTTGCGCTGCTCCTGTCCGCCTGCGGCGGCGGGGCGGCGAACTCTGTTGGCAGCGGCAATGGCGGGAGCCCGGCGGAGCTCCCCTCCGCCCCTTCCGGCGAAAGCCCCGCCCCGGAGTCGGAGGCCCCCGCCCCGGAGCCGGACCAGCCCTCCTCCCTGCCGGCGTCGGGGCCCGCCTCCTCCCAGGCCGGGGAAGCCCCGGTCAGCCTCCCGGACATCCCGGTGGAGGACCTGCCGGACATCGATGCCGCCCCCGCCTCGGATTTTATCTATGAGGACGACGGGAAGGGCACCCTTCGGATCATCGGCTACACCGGCAGCGGCGTCGCCGAGCTCCGCATCCCCAACAAGATCGAGGGGAAGCGGGTGGATTCCATCGCCTTTCCCTTCCGTGCCGAGCTGAAGGACGTCACCAGCGTGGTCATCCCCTACGGCGTCACCACCCTGGCCACCGACTGCTTCCGGGAGCAGGCCCAGATCACCGCCGTCACCCTGCCGGACAGCCTTGCCGTCATCGAAAACAGCGTCTTTTTACGCAGCGGCCTGAAGACCGTCGAACTCCCGGACAGCGTGGTCAGCATCGGGATCAGCGCCTTTGGCAGCTGCGCCGACCTGACAACGGCCCGGCTTTCCGATAATCTTGCCGTCATTCCCAAGTTTGCCTTTGAACGGTGCAATTCCATGACCACCTTCAACTTCCCCGCCAGCCTTGTGGAGATCGGGGAGGCCGCCTTCTACGGCTGCGACCGCCTGGAGCCCATCACCATCCCGGACAACGTGACCATCGGGGAACGGGCCTTCTTCAACGTCTTTGACCGGTTCTACAACAGGGACTTCACCCTGACCTACCAGGGCCGGACCTACACCACCAGCGACACCACGGACCTCCCGGAGTGGCTCCGGTAGAGCCCGTCCAAAAATTTGGCGGCGGTCACTTTTTCGGTAAAAAAGGGGCACACTTCCTATTAAAAGGAGGTGTGCCTTTTGCGTTCTGTCCGAACGATCCTTCTTGTCCTTTTTGCCCTGGCCCTTCTGGCCCTCCCCGGCCTGGGCGGTCTTGCCGCCTGGCGGACAGAGGGCTTTTCCCGCCTGGAGGAGAGCCCCGGGCGGAAGGAGCCCCCAACCCAGACCGCCGCCCTCTCCCCCGGGGAGGACGGGGCGGAGGGGTCCCGGGCCGCCCCTGTCCTGGCAGGATACTACCCCTGGTACGCCCGGCTGGACGGCTACCTCCCCGGGGACCTTCCGGCGGGGATGCTCACCCACCTCCACTACGCCTTTGCCGGGGTGGACGAGGCGGGCCGGGTCCGGCTGGAAAATCCCAAGGAGGACCTGGCCAGCTTTGCCGGGCTCCGGGGCCTCCGGGAGGAGTATCCCGACCTGATGACCCTTCTTTCCATCGGGGGCTGGGACGGCTCCCGGAACTTCTCCCTGGCCGCCCGGGATGAGGAACACCGCCGGGCCTTCGCCCAAAGCGCCGCCGCCCTTATGGAGGAGCAGGGCTTTGACGGCCTGGACCTGGACTGGGAGTTCCCGGTGGCCGGGGGCAAGGAGGGGATCATCCACCACCCGGCGGACGGGGAGAACTACCTCCTGCTCCTCCAGGCGGTGCGGGAGGAGCTGGACGCCCGGGGGGAGGCGGCGGGGCGGCGGTATCTCCTCACGGCGGCGGTCTCCCCGGGGGAGGGCTTCACCGCCAACGTCCCCCTAAAGGAGCTGGCCGGGCCGGCGGACTACCTCTTTTTCATGGGCTACGACCAGAACGGCCCCTGGGACCCCCTCACCGGGATGAACGCCCCTCTTTCCTCCAAGGAGGGTGTAGGGCTGAAAGCGGCGGTGGAACGGTATCTGGACGCCGGGGTCCCCCGGGAGAAGCTGGTGCTGGGGGTCCCCTTTTACGGCTACCTCTACCGTTTGGAGGGGTCCGGCCAGCCGGGGATGCCCTTCGCCACGGCGGAGTCGGTGCCCTACGACACCATCGCCGCCCAGTGGCTGACCCAGGGCGCCCGCCGCCTGGACCCCGAGGGCCAGGTGCCCTGGCTTTCGGGGGAAGGGTGGTTTTTGTCCTACGACGACCCCTCCTCCATCGCCGCCAAGGGGCGGTACGCCCGGGACCTGGGCCTGGCAGGGGTCGGCGCCTGGGAGCTTTCCCAGGACCGGGAGGGGCGGCTGCTGGGGGCGCTGCGGCAGGCGGTACAGCCGTAAAGGAAAGGCCCGCCTTTTCTTCCAGACCAGGGAGAAAGGGCGGGCTTTTTTGTTTACCCCAGAGGCACCCGGGTCCCCTCAAGGACCAGGGCCGCCACGGCGGCGGGGTCGATGGGGACGATCTGGCGGCTGAAGGAGCTGACCAGGGTCATGGCGTCCTTCCCTTTGGGGGTGGTCGAGGTGCCGGAGAGACTTAGGGGCGCCCCGCTTTGGTCCTCCAGCCGGAAGGTCACCGTCCCGGAGCGGGGCGGGAGGTCGGACGCCTGCTCCAGGCGGACCTCGGTGATGTTGGGGCCGGAGACCTCCAGCTCCACGGAGTAGGGACCGATCTCCACCCGGTCCACCGTCACCGGGCCCTGGCTGGTCTCCACCCGCTGGCCAAGCTGGTAAACGACGGTGTTTTCCAGGCTTTCGATCTGGAAGGGAAGCTGCCACTGGACCCCGGCGACGGGGGTGACGGTGTCGTTCTGGTGGTCCCGGGACAGATGGATAGCTCGGAGGTCAGCGGCCTCCAACACCCCACGGGCTCCCCGGATGTCCTCGTCGCTGAAAAAGTCCACAACGAAGGAGATCTTGTTGTCGGTCTTGTCGCCGTCATCCACCATGTCGATGCCCATGCCGCCACAGCCCGCGCTTTCCAGCATGGGGATACAGTTGAGAAAGTAGCTGTCGGCGTCCAAAGCCACCCCCTCCGGGGCGGTGACGTCCAGGTGGAAGTAGGCGCAGTATTTGTCGCCCTCCGCTCGGGTCAGGGTAAGAGTCCAGCCCTCCACCGTCTGGCTGACGGGCAGGGCGGAGGGCTCCGGGATGCCCTCCGGCCAGGGGGCCGGTTCCGCCAGGGAGGCCGGGTCATCGGGAGCCTCGGGTATGTCCGGTTCCTCCGCCGAAGGCTCCTGGTCCGGGGCGGCGGGGATGCTCCCCGATCCCCCCGCCAGGGGAGCGGGGCTTGCCGTCTGCTCCGATCCGCCGCAGGCGGCCAGACAGAGGCAGAGGACGGCCAGGAGCAGCATCCCAAAAAGCTGTCGTTTCATATCAGGTTCCTACCTTTCCCATCCATTTCCAGGGCCCCGGAGACTGTCCCTGGGGCCCCGCTTCGTTTGGTCTTTCCCGTCACTTGACGAGGGGGATCTTCATCCCCTGGAGGACGATGGCGTCCACGTCGTCGGGGTCGATGATCTCGGTAAAGGTCATGGTGATGCTGTCGGGCTGGGTGTCTCCGGTCCGGTATTCGATGGTATTGCCGTCCTTATCCATCACCTGGAGGGCGATGCCGAACTCGCTGTGGAGGGTGCTCCCGTCGTGGAAGATGGCCATGGAGCTTTCCTCGGTGTCTCCGTTAAAGACAAACCAGTCCTTCTTTTCTGCCTCCTCCGGGTCCACCTTGACAACGTTGCCCTTGTCGTCCACCTGGAAGGCGGAGACCTCGCCCCCGATGACCACCTTGGTCCCGGGCTTCAGGACGGTGCCCTCCCCGGAGAGCTTGACAAAGATGCTCAGGGGGGAGAGGACCACCTCGTCCACCTTCACCTTGCCGTTGGGGGTATCCACTTCGGCGTCGGGCTTGTAGGTGACGGAGGTGTCCTGGTAATCCAGGTCGAAGGAAAGGTCGAAGTCCCCGGTGACCAGTTTGTCAACATCCAGGGGATTGGCCCCGGCGTCCAGTTCCTCCACGGTGTACTTTTTATACCGGCTGACGCCCCCGATGTGGAGCTTCACCTTCTCCCCCCGGTAGTCCTTGGCCGTGATGGAGGAGAGGACGAAGGAGAGCTTGTTGTCGGCGGGGTCCTCATCCTTCACGTCATCGATGGTAAAGGTGACGGCGGGGTCCAGCATGGGCAGCTCCAGGCGGTAGTTCCCCTCCTCCAGGACGGTGCCCTCGGGGGCGGTGACGTCCAGGAGCACCCGCATCTGGGTCCGGTCCCCCAGGACCTGGCTGGCGGTGATGGTCCAGCCCTCCGCCGTGGCGGTGGCCCCAAGGTCCTGGCCCGCCTGGCTCACCAGGGCGTTTTCCTTTTCCCCGGCGTTCAGATGCCGGGCCAGGTCCTTGTTCATGGTAAAGTATCCCAGGGCGCTGGCCGCCACCGTCCCCACGCAGAGGGCCGCCGCCAGCAGCATAAATCCAAAGCTCGTCTTTTTCATGGTTCGTGTTTCTCCCTTCTCGACGGGGGCAAGGCCCGCCTTTTCCAGGGCCAGGGCCAGGACCCGCTCCTTTTCTTCCCGGGGCAGGGGCCCCTGATCCAGCAGCTGCCCGGCCTCCCCGGGCAGGGGGGAGCGTTCCAGCAGTTCTCGGATGGTCACAGGCTTACACCCCTTTCGGTCAGTTTCCGCCGGAGCCGTTCCCGGCCCCGGGCCAGCTTGCGCTCCACCGCCTTGGGGGTGAGACCCAGCAGGGCGGCGATGGCGCTTGTCTTTTCGTACAGGTAGTAGCGGCGGATGAAGATCTCCCGGTCGGGGGGTGGCAGCTCCTCCACCGCCTGGCGGAGGAGGCGGGCGTTTTCCCGCTCCGCCGCCTGGTCGGCCAGGTCGGTCCCGGGATCGGGGAGTTCCTCCTCCAGCTCCAGGAAGGGGGCGGCCCGGCCCAGGGCCCGGCGGCGGTTCAGGGCGGTGCGCCGGGCGATACCGTAGAGCCAGGGGGAGAGGGGCTGGGCCGGGTCATAGCGATCCAGTCCCCGCCAGAGGGCGACGAAGCTGTCGGCCACCGCCTCCTCCACCTCCTGGGAATGTTCGGCCCCCAGGACAGCGGCACAGATGGTCCGCACGGGGAGGCCATACTGGTCCATAGCGGCCTCCAGGCCCTTGGCGGGGTCATTTTTCAGCAGCAGGGCCAGCTGTTGGTCGTTATATCCGGGGGGCATTCCGTCACTTCCTTTTTTTGCGAGTTTCTGCCCTTCATTTTGCAACGGTTCCGGGGTTTTTGCAAGGGGGGCGGAAGAAATTTCTGAAAGGCGCCTTCATACTACAGTTGGTCTGTGGCGGATAAAAACCCCCTCTGCTCCCGAAAAAATAAAGGCGGTCCTCACCCGTTATGCGGTTTGCACGATTTTTTTCCTGACACGCCAGGCTGTGCTCCTGATTGCCGACGCTGTTTGTTTCGTTAGGCTGTGACCCTTTGGG
>CANOCD010000101.1 GCA_947564495.1 uncultured Angelakisella sp.
ACCGACTGGTCGACGCCGATGGCCAGGCTGTCCAGGCAGAGGGAGTAGTTCCTGGACTGCCGCCGGGGGGAGAAGGTCTTTTTCATCCTGGAGCTGCCCACCAACATCCAGGAGGAGCCGGAGCCGGAGCGGGTGTTCCACAAGGACATCTACTACCTGGACAACTGCACCGTGGACCAGGCCCGGGAGCTCCTCCGGGAGCACGGGGAACTGCTCATTGGGGACGGGATGTCCGCCTTCGGCTTCGGGGGCCAGGAGAGCGGGGACGAGGTCATGGTGGAAAAGTACAACCTGGTCACCCTCTGGGCCAAGCGCCCGGTGAAGTGGAAGCCCCTCCTGGAGGAACTGGGCCTGCCGGAGCAGGAGCATTTGGTCACCGCCGGGGAGACCTTCGACCGGGACCACCCGGGCCAGTGCCGGACGGTGACGGTGGACGGGATGACCGTCTACGACCTGCCGGAGCGGCTCAAAGACCGGGGGCTCTACTTCGCCGAGCGGCGGAAGGTGGACTGACCCTTCTATATCGGGATAACGGACTGCTGTCCTTGGGGACGGCGGTCCTTTTTTTGTGGGCCAAATTCGGGCCGCCGCATAGTATGGGGTGACAGCGGCCTGCCGCTGCCCCGGGGCGCCCTATTACCCAACCGCCCCGGAGGAAACGAGGTGAACCATCTTTGAACCTGCTGGAAATACAGGACATAACCGAAAGCTACCAAGCGGAAAACGGGGAGATCGCCGCCCTTGACCATATCAGCTTTACCATGGAACGAGGGGAGTTCCTCAGCATCGTGGGACCCAGCGGCTGCGGGAAATCCACCCTCCTTTCCATCATCGCCGGGCTGCTGCCCCCTTCCTCGGGGCGCATCCTGCTGGACGGCCGGGAGGTGACCGGGGTGGACCCCCGCATCGGCTATATGCTCCAGAAGGATAACCTGCTGGAGTGGCGCACCATCTGGAAGAACGTCCTGCTGGGGCTGGAGCTCCGCCGCCGCCTGGACGAGGAGAGCTTGGACCGGGCCCGGGTCCTTCTGCGGAGCTACGGCCTGTGGGAGTTCCGGGAGAAGTACCCCAGCCAGCTTTCCGGGGGGATGCGCCAGCGGGCGGCCCTCATCCGCACCCTGGCCACCAGCCCCGAGGTGCTGCTGCTGGACGAAGCATTTTCCGCCCTGGACTACCAGACCCGCCTGGAAGTCACCGACGATGTCTACCGCATCCTCCGCCGGGAGGAGATCACCACTTTGATGGTGACCCACGACATCCCGGAGAGCATCTCCATGGGGGACCGGGTGCTCATCCTCACCGGGCGGCCCGCCGGGGTCCGGGAACTGCTGCCTATCGACCTGGGGCCGGGGCGCACCCCCCTCTCCTGCCGGGATGACCCCCGGTTCAGCCGCTACTTCAACCACATCTGGAAGGAGCTGAAACCCAATGGAACGCAATGAGACCGGGGCCCTTTCCCCCCAGCGCCGGGAGTACCTCCGCCGCCGGGAGCGCCGCCGCAGGCAGATCCTGGCCTGGCAATGGGGGCTGCTCATCGCCCTTGTGGCCCTGTGGGAGCTGCTGGCCCGGGCGGGGGTCATCGACAGCTTTATCCTCAGCCAGCCCAGCCGGGTCTGGCGCACCTGGGGGAACCTCATCGCCACCGGGGAGCTGTGGCTCCACCTGTGGACCACCGTCTACGAGACCCTGGCCGGCTTTCTGCTGGGGGTCCTCTTCGGGGTGGGCCTTGCCATCCTCCTGTGGTGGAGCGACTTTGTGGCCAAGGTCAGCGAACCCTATCTGGTGGTCCTCAACAGCCTGCCCAAGATCGCCCTGGGGCCGGTCATCATCATCCTGGTGGGGGCCGGGACCAAGGCCATCGTCTTTATGGCCCTGGCCATCTCTCTCATCGTCACCGTCCTGGAGATGCTGGGAGGCTTCCGCCGCACCGACCCCGACGCCATCCGCATGGCCCGGACCTTCGGGGCCACCAAGGCCCAGATCTTCCGGAAGATCGTTTTCCCCAGCAGTTTGGGGGCCCTCTTCGGCTCCCTGAAGATCAACATCGGCCTTTCCCTGGTGGGGGTCATCGCCGGGGAATTTCTGGTCTCCAAGGCGGGGCTGGGCTACCTCATCGTCTACGGGGGCCAGGTCTTTAAGCTGGACCTTGTCATGGCCAGCGTCATCATCCTGTCGGCGGTGGCCGCCCTCATGTACCAGGGGGTGGCCCTCCTCCAAAAACTGGCGGGTCACCACTGACCCGCCGGTCTCCCAAAACTAGAAAGGAGCGTTTTCCCATGAAACGAGTTCTCAGCGTCTTTCTCTCAGCCGCCCTCTGCCTGGCGGCCCTGGCGGGCTGCGCCGCCGGCCCCAAGGCCAAGGAGAAGGTCCGCCTCTGCGAGGTGACCCACTCGGTCTTTTACGCCCCCCAGTACGCCGCCATCCACCTGGGCTTCTTTGACGACGCCGGCATCGAGATCGAGCTTTCCAACGGCCAGGGGGCCGACAAGGTCATGGCCGCCGTCCTTTCGGACAACGTGGAGATCGGCTTTGCCGGGCCGGAGGCTTCCATCTACGTCTACAACGAGGGCAAGGAGGACCACACCCAGGTGTTCGCCCAGCTGACCAAGCGGGATGGCTCCTTCCTCATGGCCCGGGAGCCGGACCCGGATTTCACCTGGGAAAAGCTCCGGGGGACCCAGGTCCTTTCAGGGCGGAAGGGCGGGGTGCCCTACATGGCCCTGGAGTATGTCATCCGCCAGCACGGCATGGACCCCGCCGCCGACCTGGTGATGGACGACTCGGTGCAGTTCTCGTTGATGACCGGGGCCTTCACCGGGGGCAACGGGGACTACGCCACCTGCTTTGAGCCCACGGCCTCCATGGTGGAGGCGGAGGGCAAGGGGTACATCGTGGCTTCTGTGGGGGAGGCCGCCGGGGAGATCCCCTACACCGCCTACTTCGCCAAGAAAAGCTACCTGGAGAAGAACGCCGATCTGGTCCAGCGGTTCACGAACGCCGTCTACCAGGGCCAGAAGTGGGTGGCGGAACACGATGCCGCCGAGGTGGCCCAGGCCATCGCCCCCTCCTTCCCCGACACCGACGAGGCCCTGCTGACCCAGGTGGTGGAGCGGTACCAGGAGATCGGGGCCTGGAACACCGACCCGGTGATGAAGGCCGAGTCCTTCGACCGCCTCCAGCTGGTGATGGAGCAGGCCGGGGAGCTGGCCAAGCGGGCCGACTACGAGGCGGTGGTGAACAACACCTTCGCCGAGAAGGCCATCCAGGGGTAAGGGAAATGTAAAGTGGCTTATTGCATCCGGGGGGAAAATATGGTATCCTTACTGTATGGCAAGACCCCACTACTATAACAAAAAGGAGTGCTTTCCCATGCAGGTCATCGACACCAAAAACGCCCCCGGCGCCATCGGCCCCTATTCCCAGGGCTTCAAGGTAGGCGGTTTCGTCTACACCTCCGGCCAGATCCCCGTGGACCCCGCCACCGGCAGCGCCCCCGAGGGCATCGCCGCCCAGGCCGAGCAGAGCTGCAAGAACGTGGCCGCCATCCTGGAGGCCGCCGGCAGCGGCATGGAGAAGGTCTTTAAGACCACCTGCTTCCTGGCCGACATGGGCGACTTCGCCGCTTTCAACGAGGTGTACGCCAAGTATTTCACCTCCAAGCCCGCCCGGAGCTGCGTCGCCGTCAAGACCCTGCCCAAGGGCCTGCTCTGCGAGATCGAGGCCATCGCCGAGGCGTAACATCCACCCCCTGCAAAAAAGACAGCGGAGGCTTTTGCCCCCGCTGTTTTTCTGCCCTCGCCCTGGCAGATGCACCAAAGGAACGCCCGAAAAATTGTGAAAAACGCCGCCTTGCCCCGGGGGAAAAATCTGCTATAATATAAGCAGATGCTTAAATCTAAGCAAAACTAAAATCGAAGGGAGGGGTCCCCCGTGACCCAGCGGGAACGCCAGATCATGGAGCTCTTGCGCCAGGACCCCATGCTCTCCCAGGGGGAGCTGGCAAAGCGCCTGGGCATCACCCGGTCCTCGGTGGGGGTCCACCTGGCCAACCTGGGCAAGAAGGGGTACATCCTGGGCAAGGGCTACGTCCTCTCCGACCAGGAGGAGCGGTACATCCTGGGGGTGGGGGCGGCCAACATCGACCTTATGGGCCGCAGCCGGGCCCCCCTGGTGATGGAGGACTCCAACCCCGGGTTCATCGGTATGTCGGTGGGGGGCGTGACCCATAATATCTGCGAGAACGCCGCCAGGATGGGGGCCCCGGTCCGGCTCATCACCGCCACCGGGGACGACGTGTACGGCGAAAAGATCCGCCGGGAGTGCCAGGCCGCCGGCATCGACACCTCCGGCTTTCTGGTGTCGGAGGGGGACAGCTCCTCCATCTACCTCTCCCTCCACCACGACACCGGGGAGATGGCCATTGCCATGTCGGATATGCGGGTCCTCCAGAAGCTGTCGGTGGAGTTTTTGCAGGGGAGGAGCGGGGTCCTCCGGGGGGCGGGGGTCATCGTGGCCGACTGCGGCCTGCCGGAGGAGATCCTCCGCTACCTGGCCGCCGCCTACGGCCCCGAGACCCCGGTCTTTGTGGACCCGGTGAGCACCGCCTACGCCCGAAAGCTGGCGGGGGGCCTCCGGGGCATCCACACCGTCAAGCCCAACCTCCTGGAGGCGGAGATCCTGGCGGGGATGGCCATCACCTCCCTGGAGACCCTCCGGGAGGCCGCCGGGCGGCTCGTCGGCCAGGGCCTTTCCCAGGTGGTCATCAGCCTGGGCAAGGAGGGGGTCTTTTACCACGACCGGGAGGGCCGCTCCCTCCGGGCCTGGGGGCCCCCCATGGCCCGGGTGGTCAACGCCACCGGGGCGGGGGACGCCTTCATGGGGGGGCTGGTCTACGCCCACCTCCAGGGCTGGCCCCCGGAAAAGACCCTGCCCTTCGCCGTGGCCGCCTCCCGGATGGCCATCTCCCACCAGAGCACCATCAACCCGGAGATCAGCGCCGAGAACGTCCTGGCTGTGGCGGAGCGGGATAAGGTCACGGTGAAAGAGCTGTAAATTTGTCATCATTCGACAAAAATATACATACTGTAAAGAAAGGAACGAGCGCCATGAACATCGAAAAGTATCTTTCCATCACCCCGGAGATCGCCGAGGCCGTAAAGGCCGGAAAGCCGGTGGTGGCCCTGGAGTCCACCATCCTCTCCCACGGGATGCCCTACCCGGAAAACTGGGAGTTTTCCCACAAGGTGGAGGAGATCATCCGGGGGGAGGGGGCCATCCCCGCCACCACCGCCATCATCGGCGGCAAGCTGAAGATCGGCCTGACCACAGAGGAGCTGGAGCTGATGTGCAAGGACCCCACCGTGGGCAAGGTGAGCCGCCGGGACGTGGCGGTCTACCTGGCCACCGGCAAGACCGGGGCCACCACCGTGGCCACCACCATGATGCTGGCCGAGATGGCGGG
>CANOCD010000102.1 GCA_947564495.1 uncultured Angelakisella sp.
GTCTTTTCGCAGATTTTTATAGGCCAAAACACCGGCAATCGTCTTTGCGTCCGTGATCTCACAGGAGAAGATCATCTCTTCGATCTCTTCTATCGTATACCGCTCGATATTGACAAATTCATTTTCATCGAGCCTTTGTTTCGATGGGATCAGATGCTCCGCGTAATAAACGACGATTTTTTCACTCGTATAAGCGGCTGCCGTATTGATATCGATCAGATGGTGGATGTCATCCGAGCGGTATCCGGTTTCTTCCTCGAGTTCCCTCGCCGCGCAGATCTTAAAATCCTCATCGGCGCTGTCCCTGCCGCCGGCCGGGATCTCCAGCATGATGTCGTCGATCGCGCCCCGGTGGTGACCACCATCATCAGCGCCAGAACTACCGCCAAAAACTTTTTCATCTCCTGCTTCCCTCCGTGTCATGTTGGTGTCTACTACTATAGTACGATAAAATAAGCCTTTTTATTGCAGAGATTTTTATTTTTTTTGACATTTCTTACATTATACTCATTTTTTTCCATTTTGTAAACCCATACAGCGAATATAATTCGGAGAAAATATTCCCATCTGTAGACGGCGGCGCATAGAATGGGCCAGAGCTTCTGCGGGGAGCCCTTCCGGACCCCTCCAGGCGGTCCCCCCGGGAAGCCGGAAAGGAGTTTTACCATGGCCATGACCAAAAGCGCCACCCTTGTGGTCCAGCTTTCCACAGGGCGGGAGGCCCTGCCGGTGCCCGGGGCGGGGGTCACCCTTGTCAGCCGGGAGACCGGGCGGAGGGTCTCCTTTGTCAGCGACATCTCCGGGCGGACCCCGCCCGTCCCCGTCTGCGCCCCGCCCCGGGAGGAGAGCCTGGACCCCGATTTCACCGGCGTCCCCTACGCCCTCTACGACGTCCAGGTGGAGGCCGACGGCTACCTCCCCGTCACCGTCCGGGGAGTCCAGATCTTCGCCGGGGAGGGCTCGGTCCTCCCCCTCTCCCTGGAGCCCCGCCCCCTGGGCCGGGAGGCCGGCCTGGAGGAGGTCTACGACATCCCCGAAAACGGCCTCCTCCTGACCTCGGAGCGCCGCCCCGAAGGCCCCGGCGAGGACGAGGACGTCCCCCAGGGCCGGGTCCTCACCACCGTCTACATCCCCCGGTATATCACCGTCCACCTGGGGGCCCCCTCCAACGCCTCGGCCCAAAACGTGACGGTGGATTTCGCCTACTACATCAAAAACGTGGCCAGCAGCGAGATCTACCCCACCTGGCCGGAAAACGCCATCCGGGCCAACATCTACGCCCAGATCTCCTTCGCCCTCAACCGGATCTTCACCGAATGGTACCCCAGCCGGGGGTACTCCTTCAACATCACCAACCACACCGGCTACGACCAATACTATGTGCCGGGGCGGAATATCTTTACCAACATCGGGCGGATCGTGGACGAGATCTTCACCACCTACATCCGGCGGCCCGGGGCGCTGAATCCCCTCTTTGCCGAATACTGCAACGGGACCACCGTCAGCTGCGACGGGCTCTCCCAGTGGGGCACCGTCAGCCTGGCCCAGCAGGGGTACACCCCCCTGAGCATCCTCCGGCGGTTCTACGGCAGCGTGGAGCTGGTCCAGGCAAGCCAGGTCCGGAACATCGAAAGCTCCTACCCCGGCTCCAGCCTTTCCCTGGGCAGCCGGGGGGAGGCGGTGCGGACCATCCAGCGGCAGCTGAACCGCATCCGCCGCAACTACCCCGCCATCCCCGCCGTGGACGTGGACGGCATCTACGGCGGCGGCACCCAGGCCGCCGTCCGGGCCTTCCAGCGGATCTTCAACCTTACCCAGGACGGCATCGTGGGCCGGGGGACCTGGAACCGGATCTCCAACATCTACGTTTCGGTGACCCGCCTGGCCGAGCTGGACGGGGAGAACGAGCCCCTCCCCAACACCCGGCCCAGCGGCGTCATCCGCCAGGGGGACCGGGGGGAGACGGTGCGGCTGGCCCAGTATTTCCTCCGGGTCATCTCCAACTACTACTACGACGTGCGGCCTATCACCGTGGACGGCATCTTCGGGTCGGGGACCAAAAACGCCGTCATCGACTTCCAGCGGCGGTTCGGCCTTTCCACCGACGGGATCATTGGCCCGGCCACCTGGAACAGCCTTTACAACGTCTTTCTGGGCATCGCCAACACCAGCGGCCTGGTGGTCCCCTACCCCGGGACCCTCCTCCGGGAGGGGAGCCGGGGGGACAACGTCCGCCTGATGCAGGAGTACCTGCGGACCATCGGCACCCGCTACCCCATCCCCTGGATCGCCATCGACGGGATCTTCGGCCCCGGGACCCGCCAGGCGGTGGTGGCCTTCCAGCGGCTGGCAGGGCTTGCCGTGGACGGCATCATCGGCAGGAACACCTGGGACCGCATCGTGGCCACCCGGCTCCTGATCTAATAGAACGGCCCCGTTATCCCCGGGCCTTCCCCGGGGAGGACGGGGCCGTTTTTTTACAGGACCAGGTTCCGCTCCCCGCCGGGCATCCGGGCGGGGATGAATGCTTCCGGCCTGGCAAAGGCGTTCCCCCGGCGGTCCACCAGCAGCCCGGCCTCCTCCAGGACAGGGGAGCCCTCCAGCCTGGGGTAGGGCGCCGAGCTTTTCAGCATCTTCACGCCCCCGGCCTCCACCACCAGGCAGTGGGGGGCCGGGGCGCTCAGGTGTATCCCGGGGAGGACCTCCCGGGGCTCCGCCCCCAAAGGGAGATACACCCCGGGGAGCTGGTGCTCCAGAAGGCCCGTCCCCGGGCCGGGGAGGCAGAGGGCGGCGGGGGACAGCTCCCGCTGCCAGGCCAGGAGGGTGTTTTCCTCCGCCCCCTGGGAGAAGGCCAGGACCAGGGGCCCCCCGTCCCCCTGGCGGGGGAGCCGGGAGGAGAGCCGCCGCCGGTCCCAAAGGCTCTCCCCGGGGTCCAGGGCCAGGGTCCCCGCCGGGGTGGAGATCACCACCCCGCCCCCCTCCCCCAGGGAGATCACCGTGGCCCCCCGGCCGGACCGCCACAGGCACCCCAGGGCCAGGACCGCCCCCAGGAGGCAGGCCCCCAGGGCCCGGCGCTCCCGGCGGCGGGCAAGGCGGGGAAAAAGATAGAGACAGAAAAACACCCCCGGCGGGATGGCGGCGCAGAGGGCCAGCTGCCAGGGGAGGAGCACCGGGAAGGAGAGGTCGGCCAGCCCCGCCGCCCCCCGGGCCAGGAGGAGGAGCAGCCGGGCGGCCATCCGGGCCAGGTCCAAAAGAAAGAGGCCGGGGGCATCCGGAAGGGGGAGGGAGAGGAGCAGCGCCCCGGTCCCGCCCAAAAGGATGCCTCCGGCCACAAGGGGGAGGGCGGGGAGGGTGGTGACCACTCCCCACAAAGAGACCCGCCCCAGCCAGGCCGCCAGAACGGGAAGGGCCCCCAGCTGGGCCGCCGCCGAAGCGGACAGGCCCTCCGTGACCCAGCCCCCGAAGCGGCCCGCCCGGCCGAAGCGGGCGACGAGCCGTTCCTCCAGAAGGGCGGAGAGGGGCCCGGCCCCCGCCAGGAGGCCCAGGGTGGCGGCCAAGGTCAGCTGCCAGCCCAGGGTGAAAAGGACCGGCGGGGAGAGGGCCGCCAGGACCGCCCCGCCGGCCCCCAAAGAGGTGAGGCTGTCGGCCCGGCGGAGGGCCAGCCGCCCCAGGTGGCAGAGGCCCGCCATCACCCCCGCCCGGACCACCGAGACCGAGAAGCCGGCCATCCCGGCCAGGAGAAAGATCCCCGAAAGAGAAAGGAGGCTCCCCAGCCTCCGGTCCAAGCCAAAACGGCGGGCGGCGGCCTCCGCCCACCCCAGGAGCAGGGAGAGATGGAGCCCCGAGACCACCAGGAGATGGCGCAGCCCCGCCCGGTCCAGCTCCCCCAGCCGCCGGGCGGGGAGCTTATCCTGGCGGGAAAAGAGAAGGGCCAGCACCGCCCCGGTGTCCTCCCCGGGCCGGGCCTCCCAAAGCCGCTGGGAGAGCCGCCACCGCAGGGCGGCCAGTCCCGCCAGGGGGTGGAACCCCTCCGGGGCGGGGACGGGCTCCGGGGGCGCCTCCGCCCGGACAGACAGGGTGACGCCGCCGGGGGCGTCCCCGTCCTCCCAAGCCGACACCACCAGAAACTCCCCGGCCAGCCAGTCCCCGGGGGAGACCTCCTCGGTCATCCCGGACAGGGCAAGGCGGACCCGCCCCGACCCCTCCGCCCAGGCGGCCCGCCCCCGGAGGGTGACCCGGGAGGGGTCGTAGGGGCTGGCCTCCTCCATCCACCCGGAAAAGGAGACGGAGCGGCCCTCCAGAGCCTGCCAGCCCTCCAGGCGCAGGGCAAAGAGCCCGCCCGCCGCCAGGGCCGCCACCGAAGCCGCCGCCCCGCAGAGGGCCAGCTGCCGGGCAAAGGCCCCCTTGCGCCGGGGGAGGCAGGCGGCGGCAAGGAGGGCCCCGCCGGCCACGACAAAGCCGGAGGCCCCTCCCCGGAGCTGGATAAGAGCCAGGGCCCCCAGGAAAAGGACGGCGAAGGTGAAGAGGGGGCGTTTCATGGGGGGCACCGCCTTTCCGGGAGGGATGTGTGTGAAAACGAACAAAAAGGTTTGCGGAAGTCATATTTTGTTTTTTTGGGAGGTTTGCTTTATTTTAGCAATTTTTGGGGGAGGATGCAAGGGGGCGGGGGGATTTTGGCTTTTTTGGATGGATCGGGGCCCAAGCCCCCGATTTTCGGCTTTCCCTTTACAGCGGCCCCCAACCTATGCTATGCTATCCCTATACTGCAAAAAGGGAGGCTTGCCCTGTGGAACACTTCTTCCGGCCGCTGCTGGGCCTGGGCGGGGAGAAAAACGCCCGGGCCGTTCAGCTGGCGTGGCTGCTGGCCGGCCCGTACCTGGCCATCCTTTCCGCTTTCGCCCTGGCCTGGCTGTCCGAGGACTTCTGCTTGGTAAGCTGGCTGCTGCTGGGGATTCTGGCGGCGGGCTTCTTTTGGGACGGCCGCCAGGGATGGCGCTGGGCCCGCCGGCGGCTTTGGGCGCTGGCCGGGTACATCCTGGTGGCCTATGCAGGGCTGGCGGGGTACCTGCCCGACTCGCTGCTCCTCCAGTACGCCATTCTCCCCCTGGTCTGGCCTATCACCTTGGCGGGGCTCATCGGGGGGCTGGTCAACGGGAGCGACCTTTTGGTGGCCAAGACGGTCCTGGGGACATGGCTGACGCTGTTCCTCTCCTATTGGGCCGGGGAGTGGGTCCGCCGGGATGACGAAGCCGCCCGAAAAAAGCAGACCGAAGAGGGCCTGCCGGGGGACGGCGAAAAAAACGGGATTGCAGGAGCCGGGGAAAACCATTATAATAGTAAGAGCCTGTTCAGGATCTCCAAGTGCGCCGAACGGACGGGGATTTTTTCGTCCTGCAAGGCACAAAAACGCAGTCCAGCCTTTATGG
>CANOCD010000103.1 GCA_947564495.1 uncultured Angelakisella sp.
CGCCGGATGAAGCAGGCAAAAAACCGAAAGGTCCTGTTCCTTATAGTGGGGGTCCTGCTGGTCCTGGCTGTCTCCCTCTGCTGGAGCTTCCGGTGGCAGATACGCCTGCCCCCTTACCAGTACCGGTGCAGGCTTAAAATGCTGGAGTCCCCCGACAGGCAGCGCCGGGTGGAGCTGATCCTCCTGGGCAGGGAGGACGAAGGGGGCCGGTTTCCCCCCATCCAGGACCCCAGAAATGACCGCTATGATGTTTGCGTCAGGCTGTGGTACAAGCCGGAGCAGAAGCCGGACGGGAGCCTTTGGTGGTACGACACCAAAACCAAGTACCTCTATTTCAAGAAGGACTGCATGGACCTGGAGCTGGAATGGCTGGACGACCGGACCGCTATCATCGACGGGAAGGAAAGAAAGGTTTCGTAAGAAGGAGGGACCGACCATGGCCGAATTGCTGCAATTTGCCACCCGAGGGGAGTTCCGGGCCTGGCTGTCGGAAAACTGCCGCACCAGCCCGGGGGTCTGGCTCCTGTTCGGCAAGGCCGGGGGCCCCAAGACGGTAAAAGCGGGGGAGGCCCTGGAGGAAGCCCTCTGCTTCGGCTGGATCGACGGGCAGATGCAGAGCATCGACGAGAAAAGCTACAAGAAGTATTTCTCCCTCCGCCGGGAAAAGAGCAAATGGTCCGAGAAGAACAAGGCCCTGGTCCAAAAGCTGGAAGAGCGGGGCCTGATGACCGACCTGGGCCGGGAGAAGGTCCAAGAGGCCAAGGAAAACGGCCAGTGGGACGCCCCGGACCTCATGGTGACGGTGGCCGAGGACCAGGTGGCACAGCTGGCCGCCCTGCTGGAGGGCCGGGAGCCCGCCTTGACCAACTTCCAAGCCATGCCCCCGTCGGTGAGAAAGACCTACGCCCGGGCCTACTTTGACGCCAAAACAGAGGCGGGGCGGGAAAAGCGCCTGGCCTGGCTGGTGGACCGCCTGAACAAAAATCTAAGGCCGATGTGACCGGCAGAAACGGAGGGAAACCAAATGGCCAAAAAGCGAAAGACCCTGCCCAAGGAGATCAAAACTCTTTTGGAGCAGGGAGATATAGAGGGGGCAAAGGCGCTGTTTTTGAAGTGCGAGCCCAACGCCGTCATAGGGGGGAAGTACGGCTCCAACATCTTTTCCCTGACGCCCCTGCCCAGGGAGTTCGCCTTCTGGGCCAAGGACCAGGGGGCGGATGTGAACTTCCGGGACTACTATGAGGTGACGCCCATCTTCAACCACGCCTCCTTCTGGAACGGCGACACCCGGCTTCTCATCGACCTGGGGGCGGACATCCATGTGGCCCGGCACGACGGCACCACCCCCTTCCACCTGGCGGCCCTCTACGGGCGGGTGGAGGCGGTAAAGGCCCTGCTGGAAGCCGGGGCCGATGTGAACCGCAAAACGGGGAGGATCGACTGGCCGGGGTATCTGACCCCTCTGGAAAAGACCCTGGAGCAAAGCCGCCTGCCCTACCCCCTCCTGCTGGAGGTCTGCACCATCCTTTTGGACCACGGGGCTCAGATCACCGACCGCTGCCGGGAGTACCTGAAAAGGTCGGCGGAGCGGTTCCAGCGGAACAAGCGGGGGATCAAGGACCTGGCCTTCCTCCAAAGCCAGACCGAGAACCTGGACAAGCTCCTGGTCCTCTTCGGGGTGGAGCTGCCCCGGGAGGTCCCCTTCCACGACGGGGTGTCCCCCATCCGCCTGCCAAAGGGGGAGGGAAACCCCTTCGCCTGGCTGTGGGACTACCTGGTCCCGCCCAGCGGCAAGGCCCCCACCGCCCAGGGGGAGGTCATCCGCATCGCCGGCAGGGTGAACCACGAGATCATGGGCAACGGCGGGATGAACTGGGACAGGGACTACCGGATGATGCTCCGGGCTTTCCCGGACCACCTCCGCCTTGGAAAGCCCCTGGGGGAGCAGGAGATCGCCAAGGCCGAGGAGACGGTCCGGCTCCTGCGGGATGGCCGGGACAGCGGGAATTTGAGCGTCTCCCTGGGGGACTATGCCGTGGCCTGGATACTGCAAAACCCGACCCCTCTCCCGCCCCTGGCGGGGGATTATGACCGTTAAAGAAGGAGGGCCGCTTATGGAGCCCAGGACCATCGAAATTTACGACACCACCCTCCGGGACGGAGCCCAGGGGGAGGGCATCAGCTTTTCCCTGGAGGACAAGCTGAACATCGCCCAGAAGCTCTGTAAGCTGGGCATTGCCTTTATCGAGGCGGGGAACCCCGGCTCCAACCCCAAGGACCTGGAGTTTTTCCGCCGGGCCGGGGAGCTGGACCTGGGGGAGACCCGGCTGGTCGCCTTCGGCTCCACCCGGAAGAAGGACACCGCCGCCGAGGCGGACGAGGGCTGCGCCGCCCTCCTCTCCGCCGGGACGGAGTGGGTGGCCATCTTCGGCAAAAGCTGGGACCTCCACGTCCGGGACGTCCTGCGGACCACCCCGGAGGAGAACCTGCGGATGATCCGGGACACCGTCTCCTTCCTAAAAGGGAAGGGCCGCCGGGTCATCTTTGACGCCGAGCATTTCTTCGACGGCTGCAAGGCCGACCCGGACTTCGCCCGCCGGACCGTCCTGGCCGCCCGGGACGCCGGGGCGGAGCGGATCGTCCTCTGCGACACCAACGGGGGCACCTTCCCCGAGGAGATCGCCGCCGTCACCAGGGAGATGGTGGAGCTTCTGGGGGTCCCGGTGGGTATCCACGCCCACAATGACACGGGGTGCGCCGTGGCCGCCGCCATGGCCGCCGTGGAGGCGGGGGCCAGCCAGGTCCAGGGGACCTACATCGGCTTCGGGGAGCGGTGCGGCAACACAAACCTTTCCACCGTCATCCCCAACCTCCAGCTGAAAAAGGGGTACCGGTGCATCCCGGAGGAGAAGATGACCCGCCTGGGCAAGACCGCCCGGTACATCGCCCAGGTGACCAACCTGGTCCTTTCCCCCAGCCTGCCCTATGTGGGGCGGAGCGCCTTCGCCCACAAGGGGGGGATGCACGTGGACGGGGTGAGCAAAAACAGCCGCTCCTTCGAGCACATCGACCCGGAGACGGTGGGCAACCGCCGGCAGATCCTTCTTTCGGAGTTTGCCGGGCGCACCGCCATCGCCACCAAGGTGGCGGAGCTGGACGGCTCCATCACCCGGGAAAGCCAGGTGACGGCGGAGCTCATCGAGAAGTTAAAGGAAATGGAGTACAGGGGCTACGCCTTTGAATCGGCGGGGGCCAGCTTTGAGCTGTTTGCCCGGAAGCAGCTGGGGAAGTACCGCCCGGCCTTCGACCTGGAATACTTCAAGACCCTGGGGGAGCAGCCCGCCGTCAACGTGGAACGGTGCTGTTCCGCCATCGTCAAGGTGCGTGTGGGGGAGAGCATCGAGATGACCTCCGCCGAGGGGGACGGCCCGGTCCACGCCCTGGACATCGCCCTCCGCAAGGCCCTGGAGGTGTTCTACCCCTGCCTTTCGGAGGTGCGGCTCATCGACTACAAGGTCCGGGTGATGGAGGGCCACCGGGCGACGGCAGCCATCGTGCGGGTGCTCATCGAGTCCACCGACGGGGCGTCCACCTGGACCACGGTGGGGTGCTCGGCGGATATTATCGACGCAAGCTGGCAGGCGCTGAGGGATTCTATGGAGTATAAGCTGATGAAGGACGGGGTGATCGAGGTGTGAGCCTGACGCCCCGCAAAAAAGACCCGGAGCCGATACTGGCCCCGGGTCCTTCTGTTTTTAGACGCCCTTCAAGGTGTTCAAAGTGGCAAGGCAGTTGTTGCTGAGGACGGTGTCGATGCCCAGCTCCAGGGCCTTTCGGACCTCCTCCGGAGTGTCCGCCCAGTACAGGTTGCAGGCAAGTCTCGCCTGGTGGGCCTGCTCCACCTGTTCCCGGGTGACATGGTCCCTGCCGAACTGGACCTTCTGGCACCCCAGCCGGAGGGCCCGCTCCACCAGATGCTCCGGGTCCTTGCCGTAGGCACAGCAGCGGAGGATGTGAGGGGCGGCCTCCCCGATCTGCCGGAGAACGGTGTCGCTGCCGCAGGTGAGGTAGCAATGCTTTTCGCAGTCATACTTGTGGAGCAGTTCCAGGACCTTTTCCAGGGCGGCGGGATCATAGGGGGCCTGGAAGTCCTCCACCTTCAGGTGGATGTTCAGGATGGCGTGGCAGGAGAACTTGGCCAGTACCTCCTCCAGAGCAGGGATTCGCAATCCCCGGAAAACATCCCCCTGCCAGTCCCCGATGTCCAGTTTCCGCAGTTCCTCCAGGGTGGACCCGGCCACCGTCCCGGTCCCCCCGGCAAGGCGGCCCAGGTCGTTGTCGTGGATCACCACCGGCACCCCGTCGGCGGTGAAGCGGACGTCGAACTCCAGCTCCTGGACCCCCAGGGCCACGGCAGCCCCCAGGGCGGGGAGGCTGTTTTCCGGGGCGGCGGTGGAAAAGCCCCGGTGGGCGCAGACCCGGGGATACCCCTGGTTTTGGTCCGGGGGGACGATGGCGCTGCCCCCGGGGCGGTACTTCCAGGGGCGGCGGCCCGCCTCGATGTACTCGTAGTGGGGGGCCTCCGGGTTGCCGAATCCGGCGGGGGTGTAGTATTTCTTCTTGGGATCGAACTCGGCGGTGACCATCCCAACCCGGTTTTCCAGGTCGGCCAGCACCGTCCCGTCGGGGGCGACGATCATGCTGCCCCCGCCGATGGTGGAGCCCTCGTCCAGGCTCACCGAGGCCCGGACCATATAGGCGTTGCAGTTGTAGGCGCAGAAGCGGTCGATGAGCTCGATGAAGCTGTGCTCGTCGCTGCGCTGGTGGGAACAGCCGATGATAACGTCCAGCTTCTGCCGGGCCATGTTGGCGAAGGCCTCGTAGAAGTAGAAGTCGTAGCAGGTGAGGAACCCATAGCGGATGCCGTCGATGGTGATGACGGTGGGCTGGGAAAACTCGAAGGTGTACCCCCCGTCCAGCCCCCGGTGGCTGATCTCGTAGGGGGTCAGGTGCTGCTTGAAGTAGTGCCCGACGATGTTCCCCTGGCGGTCAAAGGCGTAGGTGGCGTTGCGCTCCCCCGTCTCGGCCTCGTAGGTGGCGTTGACAAAGAGGACGGCGTCGCACCGCTGGGCTGTCTCGGCGGCCTTTTGGAGCAGGACGGGACCGAACCTCCGGTAGCTTTGGAGGAACTCCTCCCTGGTCCGGGCCAGGCAGGGGACGTCCGCCGCCTCTGGCAGGACGATAAGGTCCATGGTCTCGTCACAGCGGTCCAGGGCCTCCAGCTCCCGCTGGAACAGCTCCTGGGAAAGTTCGTAGTCAACGGAATAGTGCGGTTGGATCACGCAAGCCTTCATAGTGT
>CANOCD010000104.1 GCA_947564495.1 uncultured Angelakisella sp.
GCTCCTGCGGGAGCGACCAAAGGCTTCGCCTCTGGACTCTACCGCCCTTTGAAAAAGGGCGGCCCTAAACTTTGCCTGGCTCGATTGCCGGGTCGTGCTATGCCTTACCCCTTCAACAGCGCCACCAGCACCTGGACCACCGCCCAGAACAACTGGTACACCGCCAGCGTCACCCAGGTCAGCGCCGGCATCCCCCCCGTAAACGCAAAGAAGGTCACCAGCGCAAACCCCACCACCACCGACAGCAGGATCAGCGCCGTCTCAATGGTCAAAGCAGCGTCGCAGCTCCGGGCCGCCGCCACCCCCCGCACATAGGAGGAGGGTTCCCCGTTGTGGATCATCCCCGCCTTGGTCTTGGCCTTGGGGTCCAGGTACTTGTCCATTTCCCGGTGAAGGGAGGCCGGCATCACCTTAACAAGCTCCTTGGGGAAGTTGTAGATCTGACTGATCCGCCCCTCGGTGACATTGGGGTCGGTGGTGTAGACGCAGACGGCAATGTCCCGGTCCGCCAGCAGCTCCAGCGCCCGGCGCATCTGCTTATCCCCCTTGTAGCTGAGGACGCAGACCCCCGCTGCCTGCCCGGAGTTGGAGATATACAGCAGCTGTTTCCCCTGCCCCTGCTGTTCCTCGTATTCCATAGGCGGGATGGAAACCCCGTAAGCCTTCATCAGTTCCCGGTTGCCGATGAGCACCCGCCGCCCGTTGACCCAGGCGGAGACCCCCTTGCCGTCCTCGCAGACGAAGCTCTCGGTCTCCCGCAGCAGGCTCTTGTCCGGCACCATCTCCAGGAAGATCTGGGTCAGGGTGCTGCCGCACTGGCTCAGGACGCTGGCGATGTCCAGGATCACCTCGTCCATGGGGGTGCGGTTAAAGGGCTTGATGGCGTGGAGGGTGACGCTCTCCGGCGGGAACAGGTCGTATCCCCGGAGGAGGACGCCGTTGGCCTCGGCAAACTGGTTCACCGCCGAGTACCCGCAGAGGGTGGCTCCCCACCGGTCCAGCCTGCGGTTGGTCAGGGTGATGGGCAGGTTGGCTGCGATGACCCCCGCCATGGGGGCGGTGATGCACAGCGCCGCCGTAAAGACGCAGGCCGAGGTGAAGATGTCGTGGTGGAAGGGGTAGGAGACCAGGGCCATCACCAGGGCCGCCGCCGCCGTCATGGGGGCGATGATCTTGGAGACGTCCTCCGCCTTGCTTTCGGAGAAAGCCTGGTCCATAAAGGCGGAGATCCCCGAGGCCCGGGTGAAGTAGGCGATCTCCGGCTCCCCGTCGATGACGTCCCGGCCCAGCTTGTCCGCCAGCGTCTCGTCCTCGATGACGGCGGCGGTGTGCTTGGCCCCCTCCTTGGCGATGAGCCGGTAGCTGGCGGCGATCCTCCCCCGGAGGATCAGCTTGCCGATGGTGTTGAAGAAGAGGAGCAGCGCCGCCATGGGCAGGTAGAGGTTGGCCGAGTAGTGCTCCATCATCTCCGGCCGCAGGGCCATGTAGGAGCCCTGGACCAGGCAGGCGAACACCCCGATGGCGCTGTAGCTGTCGTTGTTGGGGCGCAGGCAGAACAGGGAGATGATGCCGCCCCCCACCGTGTTCCCCGACACCAGGGCCGAAAGGGCCACCAGCCCCACCTCCAGCCAAAGGAGATGGGTGGGGTTTTCGTAGAAGTATTCCGGGATGGGCAGCTCCCGCCCCGGGGCCAGCATGAGGTAGATGACCCCGGCGGCGCAAAGGAGATTCACCACCAGCCGGATGATGAGCCCTGTTTTCATCCCCTGGAGCTGGGCCAGGATGCGGGCCCGGGAGGCCCGGGGGTCCCCCTCCGCCTCCCGGCGGCGGGAGCGGGGCTCCTCCTCCTGGTCCTCCCGCTCCTCCCGGTTTTCCCGGGCAAGGCGGCCCTGGGAGCGGCGGGGGCGTTCCTCCTCCTCCGCCCCAAAGGCGATGGGATTCTTAGGCCGGCCCCCCTTGGCCTCCTCCCCGAAGCCCAGGAGGGCGGTCCGGCCCTCGGCGGCCTCCGGCTCGGCCTGGGCGGCCCGGGCCGTTGTTTTCAGGATCTGATCCTCGAACCGTTCGGTGTCGCTCTTCCCGCCGGGGAGGCCTCGGGGGGCGTCGGCGGCCCCGCCGATCTCAGGCTGGCCCTCCTCCTTCCAAAGGGGGCGGACCGGGTTCCGGCGGCTCTCGGGGCGCCGGGGGGCGGGGGTCTCCTCCCCTTCCTCCCACAGGGGGCGGCCAGGGGCGGCTGGGCGGGCCGGCTGGGGAGCGGCGGGCTCCTCCTCCCACATGGCCCGGGCGGGCGGGGCAGCTTGGGCGGTCTCCCCCTGAGCCCCCCTGGGGCTCCGCCGGGGAGGCTCGTCCTCCTCCCACATCGTCCGGGCGGGGGCGGTCCCCCGAGGGGGCTCCCGCCGGGGTTTTCTCACCGGGGCGGTATCCGCCGCCTGCCACAGGTCGTCCAGGGTGGGGGCGGGGGCCGGTCCCTCGGGGAGGTCCAGCTTCACCGGCGGGAAGTATTCCCGCTGGGGCTCCGGCTCCTCCCGGTCGGTGAGCCCCCGGATCTCCCCGATCTCCTCCAGCTCCCCATAGGCCCGGAGGTCCGGCTTCTCCCGCCGGGGCTTGGGCCGGGGGGGACGCTTCTCCTCCTCCGGCCAGGAGGCGGCGATGGCCCGCCGGTAGTCCTCCGCCGGGGGCTCCTGCCGGGCGGTCCTCCGCCGGGGGGGCTGGTATTCTTCCTCGTCCTCCTCGGGCCAGTCGGCACGGGCGGGACGGCGGCGCTCCTCCGCCCGGGGTTCCTCCTGGCGGGAGGTTCTCCGGCGGGGGGGCTGGTATTCTTCCTCATCCTCCTCGGGCCAGTCGGCACGGGCGGGACGGCGGCGCTCCTCCGCCCGGGGCTCCTCCTGGCGGGAGGCTCTCCGGCGGGGGGGCTCGTATTCCTCCTCATCCTCCTCCGGCCAGTCGGCACGGGCAGGACGGCGGCGCTCCTCCGCCCGGGGCTCCTCCTGGCGGGAGGCCCTCCGGCGGGGGGGCTGGTATTCCTCCTCGTCCTCCTCCGGCCAGTCGGTCCGGGCAAGACGGCGGCGCTCCTCCACCCGGGGCTCCTCCTGGCGGGAGGCCCTCCGGCGGGGGGGCTCGTATTCTTCCTCATCCTCCTCCGGCCAGTCGGCACGGGCGGGACGGCGGCGCTCCTCCGCCCGGGGCTCCTCCCTGGGGGCGGTCCTCCGGCGGGGAGGCTGGTACTCCACCACGTCCTCCTCGGGGAACTCCTCCCGGGGGGCGGCGGCCCGGGGTCTCCGCTGCTCCGGCGGGGGGGTATCCTCCTGCTTTCTGCGGAACTCCCGGAGGATGTCATCGACGTTGTAATTTCTATCCGGCACTGTTCTGACCTCCCTGTATGGCCCGGAGGCCCAGGCGCTGGCGGGCCACCTCGTATAGGACGATCCCCGCCGCCACCGAGGCGTTGAGGGAATTGATCTTTCCGTTCATGGGAAGGGAGACGACCACGTCGCACTTTTCCTTGACCAGGCGGCTGACCCCGTTCCCCTCGGAGCCCACCACCAGCCCCGCCGGCCCGGCGTAGTCCACCGAGCACCAGGGCTGGCCGTCCATATCGGCGCAGTAGAACCAGAGGCCCTTTTCCCGTTTCAGCTGGTCGATGAGGGCCGCCAGGTTGGGCACCCGGACCACCGGGAGATGGGCGGCGGCCCCCGCGGCGGCCTTGGCGGCGGCAGGGGTGAGCCCGGCGCTGTGCCGCTTGGGGATGATGACCCCGTGGGCCCCGGCGGCCTCGGCGGTGCGGATGATGGCCCCCAGGTTGTGGGGGTCCTCCACCCCGTCGGCCAGCACTACAAAGAGGGGCTCGTCCCCGGCCCGGGCGTAGACATCCGCCAGGGTGGCGTAGCTTTCGGCGGCGGGAGCGGCGGCCACCCCCTGGTGGTTCGCCATCCCGGAGAGGGCCTGGAGTTTTTCCGGGGCGACCTCCTTGACGGGGACCCCCCGGTCCCTGGCCAGGGCGATGATCCGCCCCAGGGGGCCCTTTTGCAGCCCGGTTTGGATATAGACGCACTCCACCTCCCGTGGGGAGCGGAGGAGTTCCAGGACGGGGTTGCGCCCGGCGATGATGTCGGTTTTCGGCTTTTCGTTCATAGCGGTGCTTCCTATCTCGAATGTGGGTTTGGTATTATTAGGAATAGTATAGCACAAAGCGGGGGAGAAAAAAAGACCTTTCTACCCCCCTGTTTGCATAACCCCCAAAAATATAGTAAAATCAAAGCAACCCCCCGGCGGCCCCCGCCGGGCCAAGGCAAGGAGGTATCCCTATGGACCGGCGCCCCTACCCGCCCCTCTCCTTTCTGCCGGAGACCCCGCCCCGGCTGGCTTATGTCTCCCAGGACCGGTACAGCAAGGACTGGAACTCCAGCCTCCATACCCACGGCTGCGCCGAGCTGTTCTTCATCACCAACGGCCACGGGCGGTTCCGCACCCGGCGGGAGGAGTTTCCCGTGGCCATCCACGACGCCGTCATCGTCAACGCCAATGTCCCCCATACCGAGGCGAGCCAGCCGGAAAGCCCCCTGGAGTACACCGTCCTGGGGGTGGAGGGGCTGGAGACCCTTGCCGGGGCGGAGGGCTACACCATGCTCCACCTCCACACCGGCTGGGAGGAGCTGATGGCCTGCCTGGCGCTGATCCTCCGGGAGACCGGGGAGGCCCTGCCCGGCCACGAGCAGGTCTGCCGGGACCTGCTGGAGGTGGTGCTCATCCGGCTGGGGCGGCAGCAGGACGCCGGGCTTTCCGGGGACGCCGCCGGGACCCGGTCCAGCCGGGAGTGCGCTTTGGTGCGGCGGTACATCGACAACCACTTCAAGGAGGACCTGAACCTGGACCAGCTGGCCCGGCTGGCCCATCTGAACAAATACTACCTGGCCCACGCCTTCCGGCGGGAGTTCGGCGTCTCCCCCATCAACTACCTCATCGCCCGGCGTGTGGAGGAGAGCCGCTTTCTCCTCCGGGAGACCGACCACACCCTCTCCCTCATCGCCCAGATCCTGGGATTTTCCTCCCTCAGCTACTTTTCCCAGTGCTTCCGCCGGGTGGAGGGCGTCACCCCCCTGGCCTACCGGCAGCAATACCGCCAGCGGTAGCCCTTGGAAAGGACTATCCATTTTGCCTATATCCGCCTAACAGCCTTTTGTAAAATTGGTTCAAAAAACAAGAAAAAAGCAATATCTCTAAAAAAATTCGCAACAAAGGGATTGTTTCGGATCACGGGACAGGATATACTTGGATTTGGAAAGGCCGGTTTTCCGGCCCGCAAGAATCGTGTTTTCCCGAATTTGAATGAGGTTGACCCATGAAAAAGTTTCTCAGCATCCT
>CANOCD010000105.1 GCA_947564495.1 uncultured Angelakisella sp.
GGTAGAGGTAATACCTGGGCACCTTGAGGATGCGGATGAAGATCCGCATCCCGAACAGCTCCAGCACGAACATCATAATAGTGCAGAGGATGAGGGCGGTGTAGACGCTGTAGACAAAGGTGGCGTTGTTCTGGAAGAGCAGGGGGCCGGGGGAGATCCCGGCGATGGTCAGTCCCCCCAGGAGGATGGCGGTGGGCCCGTCCCCGGGGATGCCCAAGGTGAGAAGGGGGATCATGGCCCCGCCGATGCAGGCGTTGTTGGAGGCTTCCGAGGCGATGAGGCCGTCCACGCAGCCGGTGCCGAACTTCTCCGGCTCCTTGCTGGTCTGCTTGGCCACCGAGTAGGCGATGACGTTGGAGGTGGCGCCCCCCACCCCGGGCAGCACGCCGATGGCGATGCCGATGGCGATGGAGCGGACAAAGTTGAAAGCCTGACCCGCCAGATCGGACAGCTTGAAACCCAGCCCCTTGAATTTGTAGTCCTGGATGACCTCGGCGTTGTCCAGGGAGGGCCGGGGGCAGGAGTGGGCCAGGATGTCGGCCACGGCGAACATCCCCACCATGACCGGCAGGTTCTGAAAGCCCAGGTTCAGCGCCTTGACCCCAAAGGTGAAGCGGATGGCGCTGCCCACCGGGGCCACCCCCACCATGGAGACCACAAGGCCCAGCACCGAGGCGGTGAGGCCCTTGGTGGCCGATTCCGAGATAAGGACACTGAGCAGCACCAGGGCGAAGAAGCAGACCGAGAAGTATTCGTAGGGGCCGAACTTCAGGGCGGCCCGGGCGATGACCGGGGCCAGGAACATGAGGACGGTCACCGAGACCAGGGTGCCCACAAGGGAGGAGAACATGGCGATCCCCAGGGCCTTGCCCGCCTGACCTTTTTTGGCCATGGGGCTGCCGTCAAAGGTGGTGGCCACCGAGGAAGGGGTCCCGGGGATGTTCAGCAGGATGGCCGAAATGAGACCCCCGGAGATGCCGCCAATGTACAGGGCGATGAGAAAGGCGACGCTCATGGTGCTGGGCAGCTTGTAGCTGATGGGCAGGCAGAGGGCCAGGGCCATGGTGGCCGACAGCCCGGGGACGGCGCCAAAGACGATGCCCACCATGGTGCCGAAGAGCATGAGCAGAAGGCAGGGAACGGTGAGGACGGCTAACATTCCATCTACCAGCATAGGCAAAACTCCGCCGGAGCGGTATCCGGTCGCAAAAACGGGAAAGCAGCCGCAAAATTTGCTCTCCCTGTTGGGCAGGTCACAGGAAATTGGACAGCAGTCCCGCCGGGAGGCGCAGCTTGAGGACATAGGCGAAGATGCCATGGACCAGCAGGGCCACCGCCACGGCCAGACCGGCGGAAACCAGGTAGTTCCGCTTCTCCTTGGGGACCATGAGCAGGGACTGGCAGAAGACGTAAAGGGCTGTCATGGGGAGAAAGCCGATCCTCTGCATCCCCGCCACATAGAGGACCAGCAGCCCCAGGGCCAGGAAGAACCGGATCACCGGCACCCGGTCGGGGGCTTTCCGCTCCGCCGCCCCCTCTTCCTTGGGGGCCCGGAAGAACTGGACCAGAAAGCTGCAGGCGCAGCAGAAGAGGAGGACCGAGCCCACCTTGGGCAGGAAATCCGCCCCCGCCCCCAACGCCCCGGACACGGGAATCCGGATGGCGTTGAGGAACAGGGCGACGCTTAGGACGAGGAGCAAAAGGGCGATGACCAGGTTTTCTTTTTTCTTGGATGACATGGGATACCTCCTATCCGCAAGGGGAAGGGGCGCCGGGGGACCGCCGGCCCCTTCCCTTCCCGTGTTCCCGCAAAAATTTTATTGCCAGGTGTAACCGGCCAGCTGATCCCAGACCTCGGCCAGGATCTTGGAGGCCTCCTGGGGCTCCTTGTAGTAGGGCTCCTGCTTGTAGGCGGTCATGATGGTGTCGGCGTAGCCCTTGTCGTCAAAGATGGCCTCCTGGCAGAGGGCGGCGAACTTGTCGATGATGGCCTGTTCGGTCCCCTTGGGGAAGAGCATCTGGTAGTAGGTGGGCAGGGTGACGGCGGTGGTCCCCAGATCATTCTCCAGGATGGTCAGTTCGCCGGTAGCCACGTAGTCGGTGACGTCGCTGGCGGAGACATAGATGAAGTCCACGTGGCCGCCCAGAAGGGAGGCCAGACGGTCGGCGGCGCCGCCGGCGTCCACGATGGTAAGGTTGGCGCCCCGGTCCCGAAGCTCGAATCCGGCCATCATAATGAGGGAACCGGCGCTGGCCCCGTAGATCATGCCGTTATGCTCCTGGGAGTAGGTGATGACCTCGGAGAGCTTGCTGATCCCCAGGTCGGAACGGGCCACCAAAGCCCCGTCGTCCCGGTAGCCCACGATGCCGCCCACCTCAAGGTCGTCATAGGTGAGGGTGGAGTTGCCGGTAAAGTAGTTGACCATAAAGGTCAGGTGGTTAAAGAGGATGGTGTAGCCGTCGGGCTCGGAGGAAAGGGCCTGTAGACTGCCCACGGCCCCGCTGTTGCCGTTGACGTTGGTGACCACGAAGCTCTGGCCGGAAACGGCGGTGAGACGCTCGCACAGGGCCCGGGCGTTAAAGTCGGAGTCGCCGCCGGGGTTGTAGGGGACGATGACGGTGACCGATTTTTCGGGCCAAGGGGTCTCGGCAGGCTGGCTGCTCTGGGTGTCCTGACTGCCGGGGGCGGGGCTCTGGGGGGAAGGGGAGGGGCTTTCCGGAGCGGAGCCGGAACAGCCCGTGACCAAGGCCAGGAGCATCGTGGCGGACAGAAGCAGCGCAATGATCTTGTTGACATTCTTCATGATTTTGACCCTCCATTTTTAGCGTTATCTTTTCAGGCCCGGCGGGACCCGGGTCCCGATGACCAAAGGGGACGTTTTGGGAAAAAGGGTGCAGAAAACCAGGCCCTCAGAGAGAGCAAGATCCTGTTCTTTTTTTGCCCGGTACCGCTCCGGAGCCCCGGGCATCGGCGTTTCTGCAAAAAAGACTTATGGATTCCAAGCGTTTCCGCCCGTCTGTTCCCCCGGTGAAAGGGCGGGAGACGGCGGCGGGCGCCTCTGTTCCAATGTGGAAAAACCAGGTAGAAGAAATCGTTTTCCACAAAATATCCGGGGCGCCGCCCTGGCAGTTCATCAAAAGGTCTGATTTAATGATACCAGGGCCCCTTGCGGAATGTCAAGATTCATTCTATAATAGTCTATAAGCAAACACTAATAAAGAGAGGCGGTTTTGGAGAATATGAGGCTAAGGTCCATCGAATATTTCCTGTGCATCGTCCGGGAGGGGAGCTTTTCGGCGGCGGCGGAAAAGCTGTACATCAGCCAGTCGGCCCTGAGCCAGCAGATCAAAAAGCTGGAGGCGGAGCTGGGCGGGGCGCTGTTCGACCGTTCCAAGCACACCGCCACCCTGACCGAGGCGGGAGCCCTCTTTGTGGAGGACGGGGAGCAGATGCTCCAGATCTATCAGCACACCCTCCGGCGGGTCCGGGAGATCCAGGACCCGGGGTCGGGCATGGTCCGCTTTGGCATCTCCCCCTTTTACAGCCGCTACTACCTTCCTTCCATCCTGCCGCCGCTCCACAGGCAGTACCCGGACCTGAAGTACGAGGTGGTGGAGGACTACTCGGGCAAGCTGGAGGCGCTGCTGCTGGAGCGGAAGCTGGATTTCGCCCTGGTGCCCTCGGTGCCGGAAAACCCCAAGCTGGAGTACAAGCCGGTCTTTCTGGAGGAGATCCTCCTGGCGGTGAACCGGAACGACCCGGTCAACCGCTTTTCCACCCCGGGCCCGGCGGGGGGCCTGCCCTACATGGCCCTGGGGGAGATGCGCCGGGAGCCCTTCATCATCCTAAAGGAGGTGCAGAAGGTGTCCGCCCTCTGCCTCAGCCTCTGCAAGCAGGCGGGGTTCCAGGCCAACGTCGTCTGCGAGACGATGAACTGGGACACCCTGAATATGCTTGTCGCCAACGGCCTCGGGGTGGGCTTTGTCCCCGATCTGCTCGTCAACACCATCGACGAGGCCATCCGCCCCCTGTACTACCGCCTGAACCCCGGCGTCCACCGGGCCTACAGTGTAGCATATCCCAAGGGGGTCACGATAAACCCCCTGACCAACCGGGTCATCGAGAGTTTCAAGGAGTCGTTCCGGTCCATCCGGGTGCCCTGTGCCGTGGAGCGGCTGTAGCGGAGATCGCCCGCCCCGCCGGATGCCCACCGGGGGTTCGCCACGGAAGTAATGATCGGGGGATAAGATGAGGAAGCTCCCCTCTGCTTCGGCAGGGGGGAGCTTCCTTTCGCTGTTGTATGCTGTTCTCTGAATGCCTTCAAAATGGGCCCTCACAGATTCTTCCTCACGATCTCGATAAAGTCCCGGAAGTAGGTCGGCTGGTGGCTGTTTTTCATATAGGCCAAAGAGAGGTCCAGCAGGGTGTGGGGGCTCCCTATGGAAAAAAGGGAAAGGGGCTGGGGCAGGGCGATCTGGTGGGCGTAGGTTTCGGCCACAAAGCAGACCCCGGTCCCCATGCAGACCAGTTTCAATGCCGCTTCGATGCTGCGGGTGACCAGAAGGACGGGGGGCTTGATCCCGGCCTCGGAAAAGACCCTGTCGGCCGCCTGCCTTGTGCGCTGGTCCTCATGCTGGAGGATGAACTCCTCCTCCTTGAACAGCCGGATGTCGATCTGGGGATAAGGACGGCCCGCAACCGTTTTCCCCTGGGCCGCAAGGGGGTGCCGCCGGGGCAGGGCCAGCAGGACCTCGTCATGGCGGATCAGCGTTGAGACAATGTCCGGGTGCTTTGTCGCCAAATTCAGAATGGCGAAATCCACCTCCCCTTCCACCAGCAGCTTTTCCAGCCCCTGGGAGTGGACCTCCTTGACCACAATATCCACATGGGGGTACAGCCTGCGGTAATGGGGCACGATAAAGGGCAGCACGTAGGAGGAGCGAAGCGTCGGCAGGGCCAGCCGGAGGCGCCCCCGGTTGCTGGCGTCGATGTCGGCAAACTCGTTCTGCATCTGTAACTCCAGCGCCATGATCTTTTTGGCGTAGTAGAGGTAGCGTTCCCCCTCGTAGGTGGGGATGAACCGGTTCCCCAGGCGGTTGAAAAGCCGGACCCCCAGGCGATGCTCCAGATGGTGCAGAAACCGGCTGAGGGCGGGCTGGGTGATAAAAAGGGATTCCGCGGCCTGGCTGATGCTCTGGTATTGCTCGATGGCGACGATGTACTCCATGTTCCGGTTCCCGATCTGGAAAAATTTTTGTTCCATAAAACCACCTTTATAATTTTGAGTTATAAAGTTTATGAGAAACATGAGATTGTATTATCTATACCCCCATATTATAATAGAATCG
>CANOCD010000106.1 GCA_947564495.1 uncultured Angelakisella sp.
ACTTTGCGCCCTTTCTTAGCTTCGTTGTTTTTTCTGCGGCCTGGTTTTGATAGGCCGTTTTGGTTTGGTCGTTTGGTTGGCGGCCCGGTCCATACGTCCTACAGACCACCACCGCCTAGGGGTATTTCGCCCGCTGCGGCGGGCGACCAGGGGGCGTCGCCCCTGGACCCTACCGCCCTTTGAAAAGGGCGGCCCTAAACTTTGCCTGTCTCGGACTTTACCGGGTGCTTGGCCTCACCCCGTCCTCCCCTCGATCCCCAGGAAGATCCCGTCCCCCTCCCAAAGATCCAGCGTCTCGTCCGCCTCCCAGTTGCCAGCGGACACAAGCTGCCACCGCAATACCCGAAGGTTCCGGTCCAGCTCCACCTCCAGCCGCAGGCTTTCCGTCACCGGTACCTCATAAACGGTGTGCTCCCCGTCCAGGAACACCCCCTCCGGAAACTCCCCGTTCCGCAGCCGGGCCAACGTCTCCTGGGCCTGACAGTCCGCCTCGTAGTAATCCTTCACCGCCCGGGCGCTGGCCTCCGCCAGCCGCTCGTCCGCCTGGACCGTGGCCAAGCTCAGCAGCGCAAAGACCGTGAGGCAGAGCACCGCAAACACCACCAGCAGGGAGGTCCCCCCCGCCGCCGGGACGGACCCTCGCTCTTTCTCCCGATTCATGCCGCCACCTCCTGCCACGCCACGGTGAGTTCAAACACCGTCTCCCCCTCCCATTCTACCAGGAGGGCCGCCTTGGACAGCCCGGGGATGCCGCTTTCCTCCGCCTGGGCGGTGAGGGTGATGGCCTCATCCCCCTGGCCCTGGGTCACGGTGAGCCGCCCCGCTTCGTACCGCCCCCCCAGGGAGGGGGCCGCCTGTTCCAGGGCGGATTCCGGGGCCCCGCCCTGGTGGCGGATGGTCTCGGCGGCGGTCTGGGCCAGGGTCACCCCACGGTCCCGGGCCTCCCCACGGCGGGAGAGCCGGTCCGAGAGGACGAAGGACTGGAGGCAGATGGCCGCCGCCAGGGCAAAGACCAGCAGCATCACCATCTGCTCCATGAGGAGCAGCGGCGCCTTGCTTTTCATCGGCCCCCCTCCTTTCCGCTCCGGAGGGAAAGGCGAAGGGCGCTTTCCCGTCCCCCGCAGAGGATGTCCGCTGTGAGCAGGCCGTCCTCCAGGGCGAACTCCACCCGCTCCGCCTCCAGCAGCTTGGTCCCGTCCTCGGGGGAAAGGCCGGCGTCGGGGGCGGAGTAGAGCTCCATCAGCCACCCGTCGTGCCAGTAGACACGGGTGACGAATCCGCTTTTTTCCCTCAGGACCAGGGCCTGGGCATCCTCAAAGGGGGCCACCTCCAGGCCGTCCACCGTGTCCGACTGGCGGACCCGGGTGGCGATGTACTGGACGCAGGTGCGGCTGTCGTAGGCCCGCTGATCCCGCCGGGTCAGCCGCTTGTAGGCGCTGGCCCCGGTGAGGAGCACCGCCAGGACGCAGGCGGCAAAGACGGCGAAGAGGAGGAGCGCCAGCAGGCCGTCCAGCTGATGCCGGGCTCCCTTTCTCCCCCTCATGACACCCGCTCCAGGACGGTGACGTCCGGCATGAGGTTTTCCCCCAGGGCCATGTATTTGACCACGTACCGCTTTTCGTCGATCTGGATGCCGTACCGCTGGGTCAGATAGTCCAGGTCGGGGGGATAGAACCCCTCGGCGGCGTAGCAGGCCACGCAGCCCTGGCGGAGGGTCTCCTCCAGGCGGCGGTGGCTCTCCCCTGCCCGGCCTTGATCCAGGCTGTCCAGGGCGGTGGCGAAGCAGACCGCCGCCGCCGCAAAGCCCAGGGGCAGGAGCAATCCGGCCAGCAGGCCGGTCCGTTGTCTCTTTCTCTTCATGGCATCATCACCCGATCGCCGCCATGATGTTCATCAGCGGCAGCATCACCGAAAGGAGGATGAGCCCCACCAGGAGGGAGCAGACCAGCACCAGGGCGGGCTCCACACGGCCCACCATGGCGTCCAGGGCGGCCTCCCCTTCCTCGGTAAGGTCCTCCGCGATCTTGGCCATGGAGGTATCCCCCACGCCGCCCCGCTGTCCCAGTTCCAGGATGCGGCACTGGCGGGGAGGCAGAAGCCCGCTCTCCCCCATGGCCTGGACCAGCTCCTGGCCCTCCTCCAGCCGCTTGGCGCAGTCCTGGCACCGGCGCCGGGCCCCGGCCTCCATGAGGTTGGCCGAAAGGTCCACCGCCTCCTCGATGGGGAGGCCGCTGGCCATCCCCATGGCCATGGCCTGGGCCAGGCGGGCGGTGTTCAGCTGCCGGGCAACCCCCTTGTCCCCGTACCGTTCCTGCCACCAGAGCAGCAGCTTGTTGTGGAAGGAGGGGATCAGGGTGAAGGCCAGGACAAAGAGGGTGAACAGGAGGAGCAGCCCCCAGAGGAGGGGCATGGCCCCCTCCAGCCAGCGGCCCAGGGCCAAAAGGCCCCCGGCCACCCCGGTGAGCCGTCCCCCCAGGGAGGCGTAGACGTCGTCAAAGACGGGGAGGACCTTGACCAGCAGCACCCCGATGACCACCAGCATCAAGGCCAGCATCACGGCGGGGTAGAGCAGGGCGGAGCGGACCCGGCGGCGGAGGCGGACCCGGTCCTCGTAGTATCCCGCCAGGGAGGCCAACGCCTCCTCCAGGCGGCCGGTGGTCTCCCCCACCTCCACCAGGCCGCAGAGATAGGCGGGGAAAGCCTCGCTTTTCTTCAGCGCCTCGGCCAGGGTGGAGCCCTCCATCACCTCCTGGGACAGGCCGGAGAGGAGGGGGTCCTCCCCAGCGTCCTCCTGGGCCAGGAGGTCCAGGGCCTCCCCCGCCGTCACCCCGGCGTGGAGAAGGAGGGAGAGCTCCATGCAGAGGAAGGCGGTGTCTTGGTCGTTCAGTCGAGTCGTCATAGATCGTTTTCCTTTTCTTCCTTTATGTCCTTAATAGAGATACTTGACGGTGTAGTTGCTCCCGTCGCCGATGTACTGCTGGATGGTGGGGTCACTCCCCCCGGAGGAGGCGAAGGTGGGGTCCATCCGCTGCCAGGTGGTGCCGTCGAAGAAGATGACCCCGTCCACCCAGCCGGTCTCCTCGGTCCAGACGCTGACCCAGGCGTGATAGGCGGTGCCGGCGTATCCCACCACCAGCTTGGTGGGGACGCTCTGGCTGCGGAGCATCCCGGTCATCAAAGCGGCGTAGTCAAAGCAGATGCCGGTCTTGGTGGCCAGGACCTGATCCAGGTCGGGGAGGTAGCCGCTCTGGACCGAGGCGGCCTTCTGCTGGTCGTAGGTGAGGTTGCCCACCACGAAGTTGTAGATCTGCTGCACCTTGTCCAGAGGCTCGGGGTGTCCCCCGCAGATCTCGGCGGCCTTCTGGATGGTGTTGGCGGCCCCGGCGTAGTTGACGTACTGGTTGGGCCGGAGGAAGGGGGCGAACTCATCCTGGAGGGACACCGAGAAGTTGGCGGCGGCCAGGACGGCGTACTTCTTCCCTTCCACGTTCTGGAGGGCCCGGACCAGGTACCCGCCGTTGCCGTCGGAGAGGGGGAAGGTGGTCCAGGCGCCGGGGTTGAGGTTATAGGTGTAGGTGGTGGAGGGTCCCACCACCTGGACCTTGAGGCGGCTGGCGCTGCTCCCGGGGTAGCGGACCATGACGTAGCCGTCGGCGATGTTGGAGTAGTCGATCTCCGCCCCGCCGCCGCTTTCCACGGCGGTGCCGGAGGCCACCGGCAGAAGGACGGTGCTCACCGCCGGGGTGTCGGTAAGGGGCATGACGGCGGCGTTTTCGGGGAGTTTCACTTTATCCACGTAGGCTTCCTCGGGGAGGCTCTCCGGGGCGGAGGACTCGGAGGAGCTGTCCGGGGCGCTTTCCGAACCGGAGCTCTCCGGAGGCGTGCTTTCAGAATCGGCGCTTTCCGGGGGCGTGGAGGGCTCCGGCTGGCTTTCCGGGGCTTGGGAGGAGGGTTCCGGGGAGGCCGGGGCCTCCGGGGGGGCTGCGGGACTGCCGCAGGCGGTCAAGGCCAAAACAAGGGCCAGGAGAAGGGCAAAAACACGGGCCAACAGGTGTTTCATGGAGGATGGGCTCCTTTCTGTGGAACGTTTTTGGGGATGGCTTTATTTTACCATAGGCGCCGGGGAATTTCAACCGGGGGGGGCGGGGCGTGAGGAGACGTTGATCCCCTGTGTCCTGTGTCGGACTGTGGAATACATAACATTGCCCCCCAGGGAGAGCCATTCCCTGGGGGGCGCCATTTTGTGAACGAATGGAATTACTAGGGTTTTCAGCTGTGACTATATTATAGCACAGGGTCTCCGGGAAATGCAAGGCCACGGGAGAAATTTTTTCACCCTCCCGGGGAGTTCCACGCAGTTCCCCGGCAGGACTATTCTACCACGACCCGCCGCAAAATACAACTGCTTTTCCGTTTTCGGACACGAAAAGAAGAACGGCCTTGCGGTCATTCTTCTTTCGGGGTGGCGGCTTGTGGAGCAGCCGCTCCCCAAGGGGACAGCGGGGGGTACTCGCAAGCCCCGGCTGCCCGTATGTAGGGGGGTTATGCTCCGGCTACGGCGACGGCGGGATCAGCGATGGGTTCGGCGGCGGCGGGGGCCTGGAGGGCCTCGCCGGGGGGCGGGGGCTCTTGGCCTATAGGTGCCCCTTGGCCTATGGCGGCCGGGGTCCGGGCGGGCTCCGGGGCGGACAGCTGGCCGGGGTCCTCCCCCCTGGGGGGATGGCCGGGGTCCTGCTCCTCGGCGGGGGAGGCCCAGTTCTGGTCCTCCAGGGTGGAGAGAAACAGGCGCAGGCCGGCTTTCTGGGCCTCGGTGAGGGTCCGGGGGAGCATCACCACGTTGGCGTCTCGGCGGTAGCTCAGGGGCTGGTCGATGAGGCCCATGAGGTAATCCAGGGACACATCGAAATATTCCGCCAGGCGTTTTTTGATGTCATCGCTGGGGTCGCAGCGGTCCTGTTCGTAGGCGGAGATGGTGTAGCCGCTCACCAGGACCACGGCCCCCAGCTCCCGCTGGGAGATGCGGCGTTCCTGGCGGAGCAGAAGCAGGCGGTCTCCTCGCATTTCGGGCTCCTTATATTCGGAAGATCCCCGCCCCCCGGAGAACAGAGGCGGGGATCTTTTCAGCCTTTCGGCTTAACTCCTTGTTGGGGAAAGAAGTCGGTTAGACTTATTTCTTCAGGGAGACAGCGGCGGCGGAAACCAGAGCGACAGCGGCCAGAGCGCCGGCGATGCCAACAACGTCGTTAGCGCCGGTGTCGGGGTTGTTGCTGCCAGCGGGAGCGGCAGAAACGTTCAGCTTCTTGTCAGAGAAAACATAGGAGCCCAGGGTGCGGGTCTTGAGG
>CANOCD010000107.1 GCA_947564495.1 uncultured Angelakisella sp.
CGGTCATCCAAGGAGCCGGCTCTTTTCATTCTCTGTGATCTATGGTATAATATCCGCAGAAATCATCCCCGAAAGGAGACCGCCATGCCCATCCCAGCTCAACGGGAAGTTTTCCCCCGCACCACCGCCAAAAAGCGGATCTACCAAAGCCTGCGCCAGTGGATCATCGACGGGACTCTGGAGCCCGGGGAACGGCTCAACGACAACGAGCTGGCCCAATACTTCTCCGTCTCCAGGACCCCCGTCCGGGAGGCCCTCCAGCTCCTCACCGAGCAGAAGCTGGTCCGGGTGGTCCCCTCCAGCGGGACCTTCGTGGCCCCCATCGACAGCCGGGACCTGGTCCACGTCTATCAGCTTCTGGTGGGTCTCCAGTCCCTTGCCCTGGAGCTGGCCCTCCCACGCCTTGCCCAGGCCGACCTGGAGCGGCTGGCGGCCCTCAACGAGAGTTTCCTCTGCTGCGTTCGGGCCGGCACCGCCGAGGACGCCAGCGGCGCCGATTCCCAGTTCCACCACGCCCTCTGCGCCCTGGCCGGGAATCCCTACCTTTTGGATTTCTCCGACCAGCTGGAACTCCAGGCCCGGCGCAACGAGAACCGGTTCTTCAAGGAGGACAGCGCCTTCTACGACAGCTACGAGAACCACAAGCGTATCCTGGCCGCCTTGGCGGCGGGGGACCTGGCCGGGGCTCAGGCGGAGCTGAAGGAGAACTGGGATATTTCCCTCCGGCGGATGGGGGGCGGGGCTTAGGCTCTGAGGCAGCACGTTCCGGATTCGGGCCCCTGGGGGGCCCTGTCCGGAAGGGCGGGCGGTACAGGGCGCTGGCGGGGGCGCTCCCGCGGCTGGGTGACGGGCAGGCTCGTTACCGGCCGCAGGTTGTCACTTCGCTTTTGGCGGGTACGAAAGGGTGGTCTGCCCTTCGTTCTGACCGCCATTTTTTTATGCGGCCGGTTTTACAAGGCTGTCGGCTTGGCTCTGCGGCCCGGTCTTTGCGTCCTGCTGACCGCTGCCGCCTAGGGGTGTTTCGCCCTCTGCGGAGGGCGACCAGAGGCGTTGCCTCTGGACTCCACCGCCCTTTGAAAAGGGCGGCCCTAAACTTTGCTTGGCTCGATTATTACTTTGTGCGGTACCGTCCCACGATGGCCTCCAGTTCGTCCCAGCGGGCTTCCATATCCCCCACCAGCTTGAACTGCGTCCGGGCCCGGTCCAGATTCTGCCCCTCCCGGCTGATGTGGAAATATTCATCCCCCACCAAATAGTCGGTCAGGAACCGCATCCCGCACTCCAGCGTCATCAGCTTCGCCCCCCAGGGCAGAAGCCCGATCTCCTCGTCGGTGAGGCTCCCCCCGGCCCCCTCCAGGAAAGCCGCCGTGTAAGCCTCAAACAGCCCCACGTCCAGCGCCACCTTGGAAAGGTCCCGCTCGTCCTCGGCGCTGTGGTTGGCCCCGAACCGGATGGAATCCCCGAAGTCGTTGATGGCAAGCCCCGGCATCACCGTGTCAAGGTCGATGATGCACAGCCCCTCCCCGGTCTTTTCATCCATGAGGACGTTGTTCAGCTTGGTATCGTTGTGGGTCACCCGCAGGGGGATACGCCCCTCCCGCATGGCCGAAAGGGCTACCGAGCAGTCCGCCTCCCGGGCCAGGACGAACTCGATCTCCTTCCGGCACTCCGCCGCCCGGCCCAGCTTGTCCGCCGCCACGGCGGCCTTGAACTTGGCCAGCCGGTCCTCGGTGTCATGGAAGTGGGGGATGGTCTCGTGGAGGGTGTCGGCGGGATAATCCCGAAGGAGCTGCTGGAACCGCCCGAAGGCCCGCCCCGAGGCGGCGAACAGCTCCGGCGTCTGGGCCGACTGGTAGCAGATGGTCCGCTCCACAAAGGGGTAGAGCCGCCAGGCTCCCCCCTGGCTGTCGGTGTAGTAGGGCTCCCCGTTTTTGGGGCGCAGCACCTCCAGGGCCTCCCGGGCCCGGTCCCCGCCCTTCTTCTCGATCTCCCGGCCCAAATAGTCGGTGACCCCGATGATGTTCTCCATCAGCTGGTCCGGGCGTTTGAAGGCGGCGGCGCTCATCCGCTGGAGGATGAACCGGCGGCAGGGGGCCTCCCCCGGCTGGGTGTGGACGCAGAAGGTATCGTTGATGTGCCCCTCCCCGTACCGGATGGCCCCCACCACGGGGGCGCCGAAATCAAAGGCGGACAGCACTTCGTTCAAGGTCTGTTCAGCAGCCACAGCCATTTCTCATACCTCCCACAGCCGGTCGGGGTACAGCCCCTCCCGGGTCTTTTCGGCGATGGCGGCCACCACCGTGGGCTTATCCTCCCGGTAGGTGACGCCGTACCACTTGTCCTCGCTGCGGAGCACCTTCACCCGGGCCTTGCCCTCCCCGATGAGGCGGCTCACCACGCTGGGCAGGAAATACTCCCCCTTCAGGGGGTTCTTCTCCAGAGCCTCGTCCAGGAAGGCGGGGAAACCCGCCTTGGCCTCGTCCAAAAAGCTCCTGGTGAAGCCCCACATATTCAGGGAAACGATGGTGTCATCCGCCAGGACGGTCCAGCTCTCGCCGTCGTCCTCGGTGAACCGCAGGGGCGGGCCCTGCTCGATCTTGGTCCGCTCGGTGATCCGGGAGAGGTAGTGGTCCCCTGTCTCCTCGCAGACCCCCCGGGCCACGGTGCCGTTTTCGCTCACCGTGTTTTTCAGCAGGTATCCCACCATGACGTACTCGTACAGGTCCCCGTCCTGGTGGGCGGAAAGGTAGTCGTAGATTTCCTGGTAGGCGGCGGGGCCGTAGTAGTCATCGGCGTTGATGATGGCGAAGGGTCCGTCCACCAGTTCCCGGGCCGCCAGGGCGGCGTGGGCGGTCCCCCAGGGCTTGGTCCGGTCCGCCGGGACCGAGTACCCCTGGGGCAGGTCCTCCTTCAGCTGGTAGGCGTACTTCACCTCCATCACCTTGGCGATGCGGTCCCCGATGGCGGCCTTGAAGTCGGCCTCGATCTCCGGCTTGATGACGAAGATCACCGTCTCGAACCCCGCCCGCCGGGCGTCGAAGATGGAATAATCGATGATGAGCTGGCCGTGGTTCCCCACCGGGTCCAGCTGCTTGAGGCCGCCGTACCGGCTCCCCATGCCGGCGGCCATGATGACAAGAACAGGCTTTTTCATCTCTTTCTCCTCCTTAACCGTGATACCCGTTGGGGTTCATCGACTGCCACTTGTACGAGGAGGCGCACATCTCCTCGATGCCGTACTTGGCCTCCCAGCCCAGCTCCTCCCGGGCCTTCTTGGGGTCGGCGTAGCACTTGGCGATGTCCCCGGGCCGCCGGGGCTTGATGGCGTAAGGCAGGGTCTTCCCGCAGGCTTTCTCATAGGCGTGGAGGACCTCCAGGACGCTGTAGCCCTTGCCGGTGCCCAGGTTGCAGACAAAGAGGCCGCAGTTCGTCGCCAGCTTTTTCAGCGCCGCCACATGACCCGCCGCCAGGTCCACCACATGGATGTAGTCCCGGACGCCGGTGCCGTCGGGGGTGGGGTAGTCGTTGCCGAAGACGTTGAGTTCCGGGAGCTTGCCCACCGCCACCTGGGCGATGTAGGGCACCAGGTTGTTGGGGATGCCGTTGGGGTCCTCCCCGATGAGGCCGCTCTCGTGGGCCCCGATGGGGTTGAAGTACCGCAGCAGCGCCACGTTGAGGTCGGGGTCGGCGGCGCAGATGTCCATGAGGATCTTTTCCTGGAACAGCTTGCTGGTGCCGTAGGGGTTGGTGGTCCCCCCGGTGGGGAAGTCCTCCCGGATGGGCACCGAGGCGGGGTCGCCGTAGACGGTGGCCGAAGAGGAAAAGACGAAGTTATGGACCCCGTGGCGGCGCATGGCCTGGAGGATGTACAGGGTGCTGATGAGGTTGTTGGAGTAATACTCCAGGGGCTTGGCCACGCTTTCCCCCACCGCCTTGAGCCCGGCGAAGTGGATCACCGAGTCGATGTCCGGGTATTTGGCAAAGAGGGCCTCCACCTCGTCCTCGTGGCAGAGCTCCGCCTTGACAAAGGGGATGGTCCTGCCGGTGATCTGCTCCACCCGGCGCACCGCCTCCTCGCAGGAGTTCACCAGGTTGTCCGCCACCACGATCTCATACCCCGCCTTGATGAGCTCCACGCAGGTATGGCTGCCGATGTAGCCCGCTCCGCCGCTGACCAGAATAGACATGATAGATCCTCTCCTTTATATGTATCGCTTTCCCCGGGCAAGGCCCGGGGCTTCTTCCTTGGTTTCATTGTAGTCCCTTCGGGGGAAAATTGGAATAGACGATCCTACCCATTATTTGCACGATCGTCCGGTTTCGCCGAAAGGCCCTCCTCGGGGCCGGGGAGCTCCGCCAGCATCCGGACGCTCCGGGCGTATTCGCTGGGGGACATCCCGGTGGCGGCCTTGAACCGCCGGGAGAAGTAGTGGACCGATTGGAAGCCCAGGCTGGCGGCGATCTGGGTGAAGTTCATCCGCCCCTCCCGGATCATCCGCCGGGCGGCCTGGAGCTTGCGCCCGTGGAAGTATTCCATCACCCCGCCCCCGGTGCGGCTGTGGAACAGCTTTTGCAGCTGGCTTCGCCCCGCCAGGTTGTCCTGGCAGATTTGTTCCAGGGTGAGGTTTTGGTCCAGGCGGCCCTCCAGGTAGTCCGCCACCTGGGCAAAGAGGGGGGAGCCCTCGGGCTGGGCGGGCCGCCGGGGGGCCGGGGAGGACCTCCGCCGGGCCAGGCGGATGAGGAGCTCCTCCAGGGCGGCGCAGAGCAGCTGCTCCCCCCCGAAGGGGGCGCCCTCCCGCCGCTCCAGCCTGGGGGTCCGGGGGTCCCCCAGGGGGGTGGAGAAGGCGGCGCCGCTTTCGGCCACCATCCGCCCCAGGAGGGCCCGCTCCTCCTGGCCGGCGAAGTCCACGAGGCCCCGGAACTGCTCCATGGCCTCCCCGTCGCAGAGGAAGCTTGCCACCACCAGGTCGGGGGCCACTCCCACTGCTGAAAGGGCGTGGAACTCCCCCGGGGCGTGGAAGATCAGCTGCCCCCGGGAAAGGCGCAGGCTCCGCTCCCCGGCGGTGACCTGGAGGCTGCCCCTGTCCACATAGAGCAGCTCCCAGAAATCGTGGCGCTCCCCGGTAAAGGCGTAGCTGCCGGTGTATTCAAAGTAGTGGACCGAATAAAGCTCCCGGACCACCAAGGGCCGCAGGGGCGCAAGGGGACGGTAGTTCATGGCGGGGCCTCCTTCGGGGCGGTTTTCTTTATTGTACTGCTTTTCGGGGAAAAAGAAAACGCCGGGAGGGATTTTTCTCTCCGGCGTTTTTGCTAAATTTACGGGGTCTCCAGGAGGGCTTGGT
>CANOCD010000108.1 GCA_947564495.1 uncultured Angelakisella sp.
GGGAGCGGGGGGCGGCGGGGTCCAGGGGGGCGGGGTCTGATACTGGACGGGGCCGGTGGTCCCGGGTCCCCAGGCCGGGGCCCGGGGCGGATCGCCTCCGGCGGAGAGGGGGACCCTCTCCCGGAGGCGGAAGAGCAGGATGCCCGGGGCGGCAACGGGGATCACCGCCGAAAGGAGGGCGTAGGGGGTCTCCTTCCCCGGGGCGTAGTCGGCGTAGAGGTGATAGAGCCCCCAGGCCGTCACCGCCGCCCCCGCCATCTGGAGGAGGGAGGGGAACTGGTACAGCCCCCAGCGGTTCATCAGGTCGTAGAGGGTGGGGAGGGAGAGGCGCTCCATGAGGTAGATGTTGAGGAAGGAGGGGGTCACCAGGGACACCGCCGGGAGGAGCCAGCGGAACCGCCAGTTCCGCCCGGTGCGGAAGTCACACCCCCGGTCGCAGAGCCATCCCAGGAGCCAGTTCTGGGCGTAGGGCACCCAGGCCAGACCGGCCCAGGGGAGCCCCGCCCTCCTGGCCATCCGCCACAGGGCGAAGCAGAACAGGAGGTAGAGGGCGAACCAGGCGATCCCGGCCAGGAAAAGGACGCTGGCCAAAATGTACAGTCCATCCACGGCGGGGGCCTCCTCTCAGATCAAAATGGGGTCAGAGTTCGGGGCCGTTGGAGGGGCCCTCCTCGTCCCGGGGCTGCGACCGGGGCGCCGGGGGCTGGTAGTAGCTGCCCCCCTGGTAGAAGTTGGGCTGCCCCTGGGCGGGACCCTGGGCCGGGGGCTGGGCGTAGCCGCCGTTCTGGTAGAACCAGGGGGTCTGTCCCCCCTGGGGGGGCTGGCCGTAGCCGGGGCCGTTGGCGGGGGGCTGCTGGGGCGGCTGGTTGTATCCCTGGCCGCCAGCGGGGGGCTGTTGGGGCGGCTGGCCGTATCCCGGGCACTGGGCCGGGGGATAGTTCCCGGGGCCGTACCCCTGGGCGGGGGACGGGCTCCACCGGTGCCACCGGTCGTACTTGGGCCGCCCGTAGGGGAAGGTCCCGGGGCCGGTCACCGACACGGGGACGGTGTTCATCTCGATGAGAAGGAAGATGAACTGGATCTGGAAGAAGATCCCCAGGAGGATATAGAGGAGGGCGTTTTCCGGGGCGTAGTCCTTAAAGAGGTAGTAGAGGCCGTAGAGGGAAAAGACGGTCCCGGCCACCCATCCCACAATAGTGAGGACGACGGCGGCCACCACCAGCCCGCTGAAGTCCACGTCCGCCAGGGCCAGCCCCAGGGTGAGAAAGGCCCCGCAGGTTCCGATCCCCCAGAGGGCGGGGGTCCACAGGGCCAGGCGGAGCCTCCGGCCGGTATAGCTGTAGAGGGAGCGTTCCGCCAGCAGCCCCACAAGCCAGGAGGTCCCGATGGGGAACAGCCCCAGCCAGGCGTGGGGGATGCCGGCGTGCTTGGCCATCCGGTAGGGCCCGAAGGCGTAGAGCAGGTGGAAGGCAAAGGCCAGCCCCAGGTAAAAGAGAAGGACAATGATAAGGAACAGGAACTTGCTGGAGTCAAGGTAGGGGGTCATGGCGGGTCAGTCTCCTTTCGGGTCAGGGGTATTTGGGGGGTGGGTTTCTTTTCCACCGGTGGTTTTTGTCGTATTTGGGGAGAGGCCGGTCCTTGGGGACCGAGCCGTATACCGAAGCCGGGACGGTATCCCGTTCCCGGAAAAGGCGGCAGGGGATGATGAACAAACAGCTGGTGTGGAAAAGCTCCTTTTGGGGGGCGTAGTCCTTCAGAAGCCACTCGTAGGAGTGAAAGGCGGAGAAGAGGAACCAGCACATCAGGGCCACCACAAGGGTCACGCCCCAAAAGCTGCCCAGGGCGTCCGCCGCCTCGGGAAGGAAACAGAGCGGGGGGAGGAGCAGGAGGGGCAGGAAGGAAAGGAGGTTCCGGGCCAGGAAGTCCCTGGGTTCCTTGGGGTGCCGGAACCGGTAGGAACGCTCCGCCAGGCGGCTGACGTGCCAGACCCGGGCCAAGGGGAAAAAGGCCAGCCAGGGGCGGGGGAGCCCGGCGTGTTGGGACATCCGGAACAGGCCGTACCCGCTGCCGCCGAAGACCCACAGGAGGAGCAGGAGAAACAGGAGCCGGTAGTCCATCCGGCGTGGCCTCCTTTCGGGTCAGCGGTTCTTTTTGGGCTTTGTGGACCTCTTCGGGGGAGGGGGCGACCACTGGTGGTTTTTATCGTACCGGGGCTGGCCGTCCAGGTACTGCTTTTTTCCGGTGACCGACCGGGGCACCAGATCCATCACCAGCAGGAGAAAGACGCCCTCCAGGGGAAGGATCATACGTAGGAAAGTGTAAAGGCCCGCCCGGCGGCGAAGCCGGTCCCACAGGACAGAGTACAGAACGTAGGCGTTCAAAACGGCTGTCGCCGCCCAGGAAAAGAGAAGGACGCCGGTTAGGATGCCGGTGACGCAAAACCCATTGAGCCAGGCTTCCAACCTCATTTCAGCAAGGCACAGGATGAGTATGGTCGACCAAAAGGGGTACCAAAGGGAGGGCCAGCGGTTCCGTCCGGTGCGGTGAAAGCCCGAGGGTTCCGCCAGCTTGCCCATGATATAGAAGTGCCCTACCAGCGGCAGGAACGCCAACCAAGGGTGAGGAAGCCCTGCGTGCTGGGCCATGCGGTAGGCGGCAAAAAAGCAGAGCAACAAAGGAAGAAATGTCCAGGAAAGAGCCATGATCCAATCCCACAGTTTAGCCCCTGTTGTTATCACTCTTACCAAACCAAGGTCCAACCTTCCCACCCCCCTTCTTACTGTCAGCCCCGGTAATAGTCCTGGGGCCCTGTAGTCCCCGGCCCGCCCCCCTGGGGCGGCCAGCCCCCGGGGCCGTACTGCTGGGGCGGCATTTGGTTCCAGTGGTGCCACCGGTCGTACTTGGGCCGCCCGTAGGGGTAGGCCCCAAAGCCCGTCACCGACACGGGGACGGTGTTCATCTCCACCAGAAAAAAAACGAAGGAGATGCCGAAGAGCAGTCCCAGGATGGTGTAGAGGACGGCGTTATCCGGGGTGTAGTCCCTGAAGATATAATACTGGCAGTAAATCAGAAGGGCGGTCGCCAGCAGCCCGGGCAGGGCGACAAGGAGCAGGAGGGGGAGGATCGGCGTCCAGCTTGCTCCCACGCCCCCGAAGCCCGTGAGAAAGGCCAACCCAAAGACCGGCGCCCCCACCAGGGGGATCAGGTTGAGGATGACCAGCCACTTAGCCAGGCTCCTGGGCTGCCGGTTGTATGTGTAATAGGCGCGTTCCGCCAGCAGCCCGGTGAGGTAGGAGCTGGCCACCGGCACAAAGGCCATCCAGGGGCTGGGGACCCCTGCGTGCTGGGCCATCCGGTATAGGCCGAAGCCGGAAAGGATGATAAGCCCCACCATGATGGCAAGCCAGAAAAGGGCGAAAAAGCCAAAGACAGAAACTGCCGCCATAGGAAAACGCCTCCTTTGTTTTCGAGTTTTGGTTGGATGATCGGTGGATTGCTTTGCGTATAGGGGGAAAGGTTTATACGAACCGTCAGCGGACAGGCCCCCAGGGCTGCGTGACGGCCAGCGCCAAGGGGAGTTTCGCCCTCTGCGGAGGGCGGCCAGGGCGCTGCCCTGGACCCACAGCCCTGACGGGGCTATGCCCCTTCGGGTCCTCCGGACGTGGGCTGCGCCCAACATGGGCTTCGCCCAGCCCTTTGAAAAGGGCGGCCCTAAACTTTACATGGCTCGATTGCAACCTGGCAAGGGGCGTTACTGCCTTTCGCCTTTTACAGCTTCCGACTCCAGGCACAACCCAAGCCCCGGCACAACCGTTAGGCGCGGAGCGCCGGGGAGGGTAAGGGGGCGGACGGTTCCTCCGCCCGCCCCCCGGGTTAATCAGTCTCGTTTTCCCTTAGAAGCTGTATTCACAACCGTATGACGCTATCTGGCCGGGTCTTTTTCCGCCCTGCTGGGTTACAAAAACTTGTAAGCCATAAAGATAAAGGCTGGACTGCGTTTTTGTGCCTTGCAGGACGGAAAATCCCTCCCCCATCTGGCATCCCCTGGTTATGAATACTGCTTTTTACTTATCCGCAATCGCCGCAATGCCCGGCAGGACCTTCCCCTCCAGATACTCCAGAGAAGCCCCGCCGCCGGTGGAAATGTGGGTCATCTTGTCCCCATAGCCCAGCTGCATCACAGCAGCGGCGCTGTCCCCGCCGCCGATGACGGTGGTGGCGTCAGTCTCGGCCAGAGCCTTGGCAACGGCGTTGGTGCCCGCCGCCAGCACGGGGTTCTCAAAGACCCCCATGGGCCCGTTCCAAACAACAGTCTTGGCCTCCTTGGCGGCCTTGGCGAAGAGCTCCTGGGTCTTGGGCCCAATGTCCAGACCCATCTTGTCCGCCGGGATCTTGTGGGAATCCACAACCTCGGTGGCCACCGGCCCGTCGATGGGATCGGGGAAGGAGGCCGCAACCACGGTGTCGATGGGCAGCAGCAGCTTGACGCCCTTCTCCTCCGCCTTTTTCAGCATATTGGCGCAGTATTCCACCTTCTCGTTGTCCACCAGGGAGGTCCCCACCTCGCAGCCCTGGGCCTTGAGGAAGGTGTAAGCCATGCCGCCGCCGATGATGAGGGTGTCCACCTTGTTGAGGAGGTTTTCGATGACGCTGAGCTTGTCGGCAACCTTGGCACCGCCCAGGATGGCCAGGAAGGGCCGCTGGGGGTCCTCCACGGCGTTGCCCAGGTACTTGATCTCCTTCTGCATCAGGTAGCCAACGGCGGTCTCCTTGACCAGACCGGCCACGCCCACGGTGGAGCAGTGGGCCCGGTGGCAGGAGCCGAAGGCGTCATCCACGTAGACATCGCAGAGGGAGGCCAGGTCCTTGGAGAAGTCCTCGATGTTCTTGGTCTCCTCCTTGCGGAACCGGGTGTTCTGGAGCAGCACCACGTCGCCGTCCTTCATGGCGGCAACGGCGGCCTTGGCGTTTTCCCCTACCACGTTGTCGTCATTGGCAAAGACAACGGGCTTGCCCAGCAGCTCGCCAAGGCGGGCGGCCACAGGGGCCAGGGAGAACTTCTCTTCGGGGCCGTTCTTGGGCTTGCCCAGGTGGGAGCAGAGGATGAGCCGGGCGCCCTTATCCATCAGATACTTGATGGTGGGCAGGGCCCCCACGATGCGGTTGTCATTGGTGATGACCCCCTCCTTCATGGGGACGTTGAAGTCGCAGCGGACCAGCACCCGCTTGCCGGCTACGTCCAGATCCTCGATGGTGACTTTGTTGTAGGTGATCATGGCTGATTTACTCCTTTCTGATTTTGGGTTATGAAGAGATAAATCTAGCTGGGATC
>CANOCD010000109.1 GCA_947564495.1 uncultured Angelakisella sp.
AATCGGTCACAAACCGGGTGTACACATAGTCCCGCAGCCAGGTGGAAAGGGAGATGTGCCACCTGGACCACAGGTCCTTCATATCCACGCTGAGGAAGGGCTGGCGGAAGTTTTCCGGGACCCGGACGCCCAGGAGGTATCCCGTCCCAACGGCCATGCTGCTGCTCCCGGCGAAGTTGAAAAAGAGGAAGAAGGTGTAGCCGTAGAGGTAGGACAAGGTGGGGAGAAATCCCCGGTCCGGCAGGGGGGCCAGCCAGTATTGCCAGACCAGCCCCCCCAGGACGATGGCGGAGAAGGCCCCGCCTGTCAGTTTCCAGACCCCCAGGCGGAGGAGGTCCCGGTATTCTGCCGGGGTGAGCTTTCGGTCCAGGTCCCCCAGGAAGCGGCGGCACCGGTCGATGGGGCCGGCGGGCACCGAGGGGAAGAAAAGGAGGAAGTATCCCCATCGGAAGAGGGAGAGGTCCTCCACCCTGCCGTCGTGGAGGTCCAGCAGGACCTCCACCGCCCGGAAGGTCATGTAGCTGACCCCCAGCAGGCGGAAGGCGGAGAGGGGCGACCATACCTCCCCGGCCTTCACCAGAGCCAGAGGGAGGACGGCGACAATTATCCCCAGCCAGAGGGGCAGCTTCGCCCGCCAGCGGCGGTAAGCCAGGAATACGGCCCCCTCCCACAGGACAAAGGCGATGAGGGCGGGGAGCTGTCCCCCCTCCCCAAAGACCAGAGCCAGCATGGCCAGCGAAAAGGCGAAGCCGTATCCTTTCAGCGGTTTGCCCAGCAGACCCAGGGCCACGGCGGGGAGGAGAAGCAGGGCCAGCAGGTAGAAAAAGAGCAGGCCGGAATAGGGGGTCATGGCGTCTCCTCCAATCGGGCGGCCAGGGCTTTGCGGTCGATCTTGCCGTTGACGTTGAGGGGGAAAGCCTCCACCACCAGGAACTTCCGGGGGATCATGTAGCCGGGGAGAAAGGGCGCCGCCTCCTTTTTCAGCCGGATGGTCCGCTGTAAGGGGGAAAGGCCGTCCGCCTCCCGGAGGAGGAGAAAGGCCGCCAGATACCGGGCCCGCCCTTCCCCGTCCCGGACGGGGACCACCGCCGCCCGGCGGACGTTGGGCAGCTTTTGGAGGTTCTCCTCGATGTCCTCCAGTTCCACCCGGTAGCCGCCCAGTTTCAGCTGGTTGTCGACACGGCCGCAATAGTAGTACATCCCGTCCTTCCGGTAACAGAGGTCCCCGGTGCGGTAGCCCCGCAGGCCGGTCCCCGGGTCGGTGAAAAAGGCTTTTTCGGTGAGGTCGGGGCGGTTCAGATAGCCGGGGCCCACGGTGGGACCCAGGATCAGCAGCTCCCCCGTCTCCCCTTCCCCGGTGACGGGCTGGCCCTCCCGCTCCAGGCGGAGGGTCACCCCGGCGATGGGTGCCCCGATGGGGATGGGGCGGCTGTCCCGGCGCAGTTCGGCGGTGACCTCTGCCGCCGTCACCAAAACGGTGGTTTCGGTGGGGCCGTAGGTGTTGAGGATACGGGCCCGGGGGAACCGCTCCGCCAGGGTGTCGCAGAGATCATGGGTCAGTACCTCCCCGCAGAAGAGGAACCGCTCCAGCCGGGGCAGAAGCTCCTGGCGGAATCGCTCCGACTGGGCGCAGAGCTCCCCGAAGGAGGGGGTGGAGACCCAGAGGGAAAGGCCGGACCGTTCCAGGGCGGCAAAGCAGGCCCCCAGGTCGGCGGCCATCCCGTGGTCCACGGTGAAAAGGGTCATCCCCCGGCAGATACCGGCGTAGACGGCACAGCCCGAGACGTCGAAGGAGTAGGACACCTGGTGGAGGACCACGCCCCCGTCCTCCGGGTAGAGGGGCAGGACCCCCCGGCAGAAGGCGTCCAGGTTGCCGGCGGTGACGGCCACCCCCTTGGGCCTGCCGGTGCTGCCAGAGGTGAACAGGAGGTAGGCGGTGTCCCCTTCCCCGATCCATTGATCCCGGGGGACCTCCGGGCCGGGGGCCGTGAGGATGGTCTCCAGCTCCCCCGGGGAAAGGACCTTCCCGTCCCAGGACAGGGTCCCACCGGCGAGGTCCACCACCACTTGGGGTTCCACGTCCGCCAGAATTTGGACGGCCCGGTCCCCGGGGACCACGGTGTCTATGGGGACGTAGGCCCGCCCGGCCTTCAGCGCCCCGAAGATACAGGGAAGCAGGGCGGTCTCCTTGTCCCCCCGGAGGACCACCGGGGAGCGGTCCTCCGGGGCGTTCAAGAGCCACCGGGCAAAGGCGTCGGACCGGGCGTCCAGCTCCCGGTAGGAGAGGCGCTCTTCCCGGTTCACCAGGGCGGTCCGGTCGGTTTTGGCGTATTTCTTTAGGGCATCCAGGGCCAGCATCTTCTTCCCCCCTAGACCGGCTTTACCGTGAGAAAGATGGCGGTGACGGTATCGTTTTCCAGCTCGAAGCAGAGGGCCGGGGCCCCGGGGCCCTCCTCCGCCCGGTAGATAAGGAGCCAGTCGTCCCCCTCGACGGGGTCGCCGTAGGCCGCCAGAACATCGGCCCTGGCCGAACCGACCTTCACCCCCTTGGAGGTGACGGCCTCCCCGCTTTGGGTGTAGACCTCCTCCAGCAGGTCCCCCTCCGCCAGGGGGTTGGTGTAGAAGGTGGCGACCTTGTAGGTGTAGGTCTTATCCAGGCCGTCGTAGTCGCAGGACTTCCCCTCGGCGTATTGATAGCCATCCCCCAGGGCTTCGATCACCGTTTCGATGTTGTCCCGGGCGTGGTACTCCTTCCCGGCCACGGTGAGGACCAGGTCGCTTTGGGCAAAGCCCGGCTTCTCCCCGCCGGAACAGCCGGGGAGGAGCAGAAGAAGGGCAAAGAGCAGGGCAAGGCAGTTTCTCACGAGGCGGTCCCTCCCTCACCGGCGGCCTCCTCCGGGATGTAGGCCGCCAATACAAAGTCGGTAAAGAAAGGCCGGGGGGCGTAGCTGTCCTGGGCTTTGGCGCAGGTGATGACCGTCACCAGGTCCAGTTCCGGTACCACAAAGATGTACTGGCCCCAGGCCCCGAAGGCGTGGTAGGCGTCGTATTGGGCCGGGCCATGGGCCGCTTTGTAGGTCCCGAAGGCGTTGACGGCGTAGGGTCTGATCCACCACTGGTAGCCGTACTGGCCGGTGCTGCCCCCGGGGCCGGGGTTCTGGACCGAGGTGGACTGGGCCACCCAGTCCGCCGGGACCAGCTGTTGGTCCTTCCAGACCCCGCCCTGGAGGTAGAGCTGGCCGAAGCGGGCGGCGTCCCGGGCGCTGATGACCACCCCGTTGCCCCCGTCGGCGATCCCCTGGGGGTCGGTGCCCCAGGAGATGGTCTCCATCCCCAGGGCGTCAAAGAGGTTTTCTTTGCCGTACTCCAGCAGGGGCTTTCCGGTGGCCGCCTCCAGGGCCGCCGCCAGGAGGTGGGTGTTGCCGGTACTGTAGTTGAACAGCTGCCCCGGCTGGGCCACCTGGTCCCGGCTCAGGATGTAATCCACCCAGTTGGGGGCGGAGCGGAACTCCCCCCAGTTGTGGTAGCCGCCGCCCCACTCGTACCACTCCAGACCGGAGGTCTGGGTGAGAAGGTGGCGGAGGGTGAGGTCCTTCTTGGTCCCCGGGAGGTCCGCCACCTGGGGCAGGTAGTCGGAGAGGAGGTCGTCCACCCCGCCTACCAGCCCCTGGTCGATGGCGATGCCCATGAGGGCGCTGGTAAAGGACTTGGAGCAGGAGTGTATTTCAAAGGCGCTGTTCTCGTCGTATCCCTCGGCGTAGTATTCGTCCACGATGGCCCCGTCCTTGACGATGACCATAGAGGATACGTTGGAATTTGGCAGGGCGGCGTGGAGGTCGGCCAGGACCTCCGGGTCCATTTGATGGTTTTCCGGGGCGTCGAAGGTCCAGCTGTTGTCGATCTCCGGCTCGGGCTCGGGTTCCAGTTCAGGTTCCGGCTGGGGTTCCGGGGCGGTGGAGGCCGGGGGCTCCGGGGCCTCCGGGGACGGGGTGGGGGCGGGCGAAGAGCAGGCGGTGAGGGCAAGAAGCGCCGCCAGAAGAAGGGCGGCAAGGCGGTAGGTCATAAAAAGCATCCTTTCCTTTTGCGGGTCATCCCTCGTCGGCGGGGCCGTAGCCATCCAGGCCGAACACCGGCGGGGTGTCATTGAGGGTCATGGGCGGGAGGGGGCCGTTGGCCGTCTCCCAGGCGGCCAGCTCGCCGGCGGCCTCCTGGCGGAGGCGGGAGACGTCCGGGGGCGGCTGCTCCTGGAAGCTGCTCCGCTCCGGGGCGGGCCAGTCCCGGGGGCAGGGGGGCGGGGTCCAGCTTTGGGCGATCTCCTGGTTCTGCTCCGCCGTGAGAAGGCCGGAGTCGATGAGATTCTGCCCCCAGCGGTGGGAGACCGAAAGGCTGGCGTCCCCCCGGAGGAAATACTTGTACCGCACCACCCCCCGGCGGGAGATGTTGTCCTCCAGCTGGCTGTCCAGGTGATACCAGACGCCGTCGATTTCCACCACCGTCCAGGCGTGGTCCACCAGGTGGCCCTCGGCGGAGTAGGTGAGGCCGGGGACGTATTGGGCCTGAAGGCCCAGCTCCCGGAGGAGGAGGGTGAGGGCGGCGGCGTAGTCCTCGCACATCCCTGCCCCGAACCGCAGGGGGCTGAGGGCCCGCTGCTCCACAAAGGGGACAGGCTGGTCCCCTCCCCCGTGGACCCGCCAGAGCTCCGGGCCCACCGGCTCCTCCATGATGGTGTTGCGGATCATGTAGTCAAAGGCGGCTTTGGCCCGGTCGTACTGGCTCATCCCGGGGGTGACCAGGCTTGCGGCGGTCTCCTCCAGCAGGGTCTTGAGGTAGGGGTGGGGCGTCTCCCTGTCCCACAGGGGGACATCGGCCTCCGGCTGGGGGGCCGGGGATGGCTCCGGCTCCTCCTGGGGCTGGCCAGGCGGGGCGGCAGTCGCCGGGGGCTCCGGCGGCGGCAAGGACGTCTCCCCTTCCCCGCCGGGGATGGCGCAGCCCGCCATCAGCACCGCCAAGAGCAGAGCCGCCGCCTGTCGCTTTCCCATCCGTATCCCCTCCTTGCAGATCTATTGTAGCCTTTGGAGTTCACTCCAGGGCAATAAGAGCATTGTAAACATTATATGAAGAAATTTTGAATTTGACCCCGGAGGACGGAGCCGCCAAAGGGTCTTTGTTCCTCTATTATAAGACGACCCGGGCGGAAAAGCAACCGGGCCTTGGGGCGTATCCTTGATAAGTCCCGGCGGACAAAATTTTCCTCTGGGGCTTGCATC
>CANOCD010000110.1 GCA_947564495.1 uncultured Angelakisella sp.
CAGGACGGAAAAAGACCCGGCCAGATGGCGTCAAACGGCTGTGAATACAGCTTCTTACAGATACCAAATATCCCGGGCGTAGTCGTGGATGGACCGGTCGGCGCAGAAGAAGCCGGAGCCGGCCACGTTCATCAGGGACATCCGCTGCCAGGGCTCCCCCTGGCGGTAAAGGTCGCTGGCCCGGTTCTGGATCTTGCAGTAGCTCTCGAAGTCGGCGGAGGCCATGTAGGGGTCGCCGTTCCGCATATAATCCGCCATGTTGGCGAAGGAGGGCATATTCCGGCGGGACTCCAGGAAGGCCACCACCTTCTGGAGGCTGGGGCTGTTGTGGACGTGGTGCTGGACGTGGTAGCCCCGGGCCTTCAGGGCCTCCACCTCGGGGGTCTTCATGCCGAAGATGAGGATGTTCTCCTCCCCCACCTGCTGGAGGATCTCCACGTTGGCCCCGTCCAGGGTGCCCAGGGTCACAGCCCCGTTGAGCATCAGCTTCATGTTGCCGGTGCCGCTGGCCTCGGTCCCCGCCAGGGAGATCTGCTCCGAAATCTCCGCCGCCGGCATGAGGCGCTCGCTCATGGTGACGTTGTACTCCTCCACAAAGACCACCTTGAGCTTGCCCCGAACGTCGGGGTCGTTGTCGATCATCACCGCCAGGTCGCAGATGAATTTGAGGATCTGCTTGGCCAGGTAGTACCCCGGGGCGGCCTTGGCCCCGAAGATGTAGGTCTTGGGCAGGAAGGCGTCATGGGGGTGCTCCTTGATCCACAGGTACTGGGAGAGGATGTGCAGGGCGTTGAGGTGCTGGCGCTTGTACTCGTGAAGGCGCTTGACCTGGATGTCAAAGAGGGTGTCGGGGTCCACCTCGATGTTCCGGTCCTCTTTGAGGAACCGGGCGAAGTCGGCCTTGTTGGCGGCCTTGATCTCGGCCAGGCGCCGGAGGACCTTCTCGTCCCGGGCGAACTCCCGCAGGCGGGAAAGCTGGGAGAAATCGTGGAGGAACTTATCCCCGATGAGGTCGCAGATCATCTCGTTGAGCCGGGGGTTGGACTGCATCAGCCACCGGCGGCTGGCGATGCCGTTGGTGACGTTCTTGAACTTTTCCGGGGTGACCAGGTAGAAGGGGTGGAACACGTCGTCCCGGATGATCTGGGAGTGGAGGGCGGAGACACCGTTGACGCTGTGGCTTCCGGCGATGCAGAGGTGGGCCATCCGCACCTTGCCCTGCCAGAGGATGGACATCCTGCCGATCTCCTCCTCGGCGACCCCCTTGTCCCGGAGGCCCTGGCAGAAGCGGCGGTTGATCTCCTCGATGATCTGATAGATCCGGGGGAGGAGGGCCTGCATCAGGTTGATGTCCCACTTTTCCAGAGCCTCGCTCATGACGGTGTGGTTGGTGTAGGCGAAGGTCTTGGTGACGATCTCCCAGCTGCGCTCCCAGGTATAGCCGCACTCGTCCAGCAGCACCCGCATCAGCTCGGGGATGGCCAGGGTGGGGTGGGTGTCGTTGATGTGGATGGCGTTCTTTTCGGCGAAGTTATCCACCGTGCCGTAGACCGACATATGGCGCCGGAAGATGTCCGCCACGGCGGCGGCGGCCAGGAAATACTGCTGGCGCAGCCGCAGGAGCTTCCCTTCGGTGTGGTCGTCGTTGGGGTAGAGGATCTTGCTGATGACCTCGGCGTAGCTCTTCTGGCTGAAGGCCCCCAGGTAGTCCCCCTTGTTGAAGAGGTTCATGTCGATGCCGGGGCTCTGGGCCTTCCAGAGACGAAGGAGGCTCACCGACTCGGTGTCGTACCCCGAGACGTACATATTATAAGGGACAGCCATGACGGTGCTGTAGCCAACGTGGTTCACCATATGGTGGACGCCGTCCCAGTTCTCCTTCACCTCGCCGCCGAACCGGACCTCCACGGTGTGCTCGGGGACGGGCTCCAGCCAGACCTCCCCACCGGGGAGCCAGTAGTCGGGGAGCTCGCTCTGCCAGCCGTCGTCCAGCTTCTGCTTGAAGATGCCGTACTCAAAAAGGATGCTGTACCCGGTGGCGGTGTAGCCGTCGGTGGCCAGGCCGTCCAGGTAGCAGGCGGCCAGCCGCCCCAGGCCGCCGTTGCCAAGGCCGGGGTCGGGTTCGCACTCGTAGAGGTTCTCCAGCTTCACCTCGTGGCGGCGCAGGGCGTTCTCGAAAATATCCACCAGCCCCAGGTTGTACAGGTGGTTTTTCAGGCTGCGGCCCATCAAAAACTCCATGGAGAGGTAGTACACCTGCTTCTTGCCCTGGGCGTAGTTTTCGGCGTTGCTGCCCTTGCGCTTGGGACCCAGCAGGTCCCGGAGGACCATGGCGCAGGCCCGGTAATACTGTTCGTCAAAGGCGTTTTCCGGCTCCACCGACATTTCGGTGCGGAGTTTCTCCACGATCTGCTGGTCGATGTAGTCCTCGGTTACGTTGTCACGGATCAGGCTCATAGCTCATGTTGCTCCTTTCCTCTAAGGGAGAAATAGTCACAGTAATGTTTCTATTATAGTTGATTTTTTTGGAAGAATCAAGGTGCCGGGGCGGAGAAATCCCGGAAAAACAAAAGGGGAGGGTCCAAACCTCCCTCACCGTGGAGAGGGGCCCCGGAGACGGGCCCAGGCCCCCAGGAGGAGGAAGGAGCAGAGCCAGACCGAACGCCCCCCGAAAAGGGCGGCAAGGGGGACCCCCAGGGCGGCCCCCAGGCAAAAGACCAGGATGACCCAGAAGTACCGGAGGGCCTGGGCCCCGGCCTCCCGATCCCCGGCAAAGAGGCGGAGCCAAAGCTGGCCGGAGAGGGAGCGGAGGTTGCCGGTGCACATGGTGGTGGCGTAAGGCATCCCCTCCAGCTGGCGGAAGCTGTTCACCTGCATGGAGCAGAGGAAGGAGACAAGGACGTTGACCACGGGGTCGGGGAAGGAGGGGGGAAGAAGTCCCACAACGGCCAGGATGGCGGCCTCCAGCAGGAGGACGACCCGCCGCCACCTGCCGGAGGCGCCGCCGCCAAAGCGGGCCCGGAGGCCCTCGGTGACCAGGACGCCCAGGGTGAAGGCGGCGATGGGGATGAGGTAGTACCCGGCCCGGAGAAAATCCCCCCGGGCGGCGGCGATGCTGAGGAGGACCATGTTGCCGGTCTGGGCGTTGGCAAAGACGCCGCCCCGGGTGAAGTAGGTGTAGGTATCCAGAAAACCGCCGGCGGCGGCCAGGAGCAGGGCGGTGGGGAGGGTCTCGTGGCGGGGCGTAGGCATGGGCGGGGGCCTCCTTTTTGGGGATGGGCTTTAGAAGCTGTATTCACAATCACTGAACGCCGTCTGGCCGGGCCTTTTCCGGCTGGCGTCCCCCTGGTTATGAACACAGCTTCTTATTGTAGCAGAAAGGGGGGCGGGGGGCAAGGGGGCGTGGCGCTTCCTGCCGACCGATAGCGGTTGACAAACGCCCGGGGGTTCCTTATAATGTTACAAGGTATTTTTATATTCCGGAGAGCAAAAGGAGTGTTTGTGAAGATGGCACAGGAACATACCGTAACCGCGGAGGGCCTGGAAAAACTGAAGAAGGAACTGAACCAGCTGAAAAATGTCAAGATGCCCGAGATCACCGAGCGGATCAAGGTGGCCAGGGGCTTCGGCGACTTTTCGGAGAACGCCGAGCTCCACGCCGCCCAGGAGGAGCAGGCTTCGGTGGCGGAGCGCATCCAGGAGCTGGAGGAGCAGATCAAGACCGCCAAGGTGATCGACACCTCCACCCTGGACCCCGACGTGATCCACGTGGGCTCCACCGTGCGGTTCTTCTACTCCGCCTACAATGAGGAGCGGACCTTCCACATCGTGGGCAGCGCCGAGGGCAGCGGCAGCGACAAGGGGATCAAGAACATCACCAACGAATCCCCTATCGGCAAGGCCCTGCTGGGCCACCGGGCAGGGGACATGGTGGACATCCACACCCCCAAGGGCGTGTTCCAGGCCAAGATCCTGGAGGTCAACCTCCACTAGTCCCATAGTCCAAGCAAAACAGAGCGGCCCCTTCCCGGTTTTCCCGGGGACGGGGCCGCTTTCGTCATCTCTGCCGGTACCAATGGAAGAGGGTCTGCTGGGCGATGCCGCCGCAGGGGCGCAGATAGCGGGGAAAGCCCCGGGGGTAGAGCTCCGCCATGACCCGCTTCATCCAGACGTCCATGGGGATACACTCCACCCGGCCATAGGCAAAGAGGAGGACGCACTGGGCCACCTTTTTCCCGACCCCCTTCACCTCCAGGAGACGGGTCTCCGCCTGGGGGGCAGGGAGGAGGTCCAGAGCCTCCAGGTCCAGGGAGCCCTGGGTCACCCGGCGGGCGGCGTCCAGGAGGTAGGCGGCCCGCCATCCCGCCCGGAGGGGGGCCAGGTCCTCCTCCCCCAGGGGGGCCAGGTCCCGGGGGTCGGGGAAGGCCCGGAGATCGGTCCCGGGGATGGCCTCCCCCCAGCCCTGGCAGAGGCGTTCCACGATGCCCTTGATCCGGGGGATGTTGTTGTTGGCGCTGAGGATAAAGGTACAGAGGGTCTCCCAGGGCTGCTGGCGGAGGACCCGGATGCCGGGGCAGAAGTCCAGGGCCCGGCGGAGGGGCGGGTTCCGGCGGAAGAGGGCGGCCAGGGCCTCGTAATCCCGGTCCAGGTCGAAGTACCGCCGCCAGAAGGGGAAGCCCGCCTCCCCCGCCCCGTGGAGGAAGATGTCCGGCCCCTGGCGCTCCAGGCGGAGATAGCGGCCCACGGCCACCCCCTCCCAGGAGCCGTCCTCCCGGGGACGCCAGCGGAAAGCCTGGCCGCAGTCCAGGGTCTCGGGGAGGGCGAACCAGGCCGCCGCCCCCGGGAGGCGGGTGCCCTGGGGGGTGAACTCCGGGTCGATGAGCATGAGGGTCCCTCCTTTCCGCCTTTCTATCTTTCCAGTATAGCAGAAGGGGGATGGAATGTCATCCCCCGGGGGAAATTGGGGATTTATCCACCTTTTTGCATAAAAATACGATTTCGTGGAGAAAGGCGGGGTTTTGGGGGGAAAGAGGGGTTGGGGTGACAAGGTGGGATAACTATCTGTCTAAAAAGAACAAAGGCTCGCAGAGGGCAGAAAAAGTTCTCAACATCCCGACCGACCCCGGAACGGGACGGCGGGGAGGGGGGTTTGCACATTTTCCACCGGGTTTTCAACAGACCTTGTGGAAAGGAGAGTTGAAAGGGTGGAAAACTGAAGATTACCCCCGGAATATTTTCCTCGGCGGTGAGG
>CANOCD010000111.1 GCA_947564495.1 uncultured Angelakisella sp.
GAAGCTCGACCCGCCCCCGGAGCTCCCCCTGGAGGTACATCTCCTCATAGAGCCGCCGGGGGATACCGTCCACCACCCGGAAGAAGTCCCGGGCCTCCTCCAAAGAGGGGAAGTTCGCCCCGTAGACGGTCAGGGAGACAGGGTCCATCCGCTCCAAAGGGTTCGTGTTCATGGCAAGGTCTCCTTTCAAAGCTGGATCTTGGCCAGGAGGGATTCCTGGAGAGCCTGGGAGAAGTTCACCCCCATGGCCGTGGCCCGGTCGTTGAGCCAGGCGGGGATGGTCAGGGTCTTTTTCACCGCCCGGGTGTCCCTGTACTGGTCCACCTTGCAGGACACCAGAGAGACAAAACCGTCCTCCGGATGGAGCCCCGAAATATCGGAGGGGGCCGCCAGGTCCTCCCCCCGCTCCAGAAGGGTCAGGAGGTAGGCCCCCAGGGATTCCTGGGCGGCCTCCATCGTCTCAGGGATGGTGGAGCCGTAGGTGTAGCAGCCCTTCAGGTCGGGAAACTCCACCCAATAAGTTCCGTCCTCCTTATGGAAGATGGCGGGGTAAACAAAGGTCATCGCAAAGCGCCTCCTTTTTCAGCGCAGCCCGGCGGGAATATCCCGCCCGTGTACCGGCAAGGATAGGGATGAATCAATAGTAGCACGTATCCCGCCCGCTGTAAAGTCTCCCCTTGCTTTTTTCCGACATTTGTGATACAGTAGTCCAGTAAAAAATCCCAAGCCGTAGTAAGGAGGTCTGCCGCCTATGCTCAAACTGGAAAACCTCACCTGGACCGCCCCCGGCGGGGGGCAGGTCCTGCGGGGGATCGACCTTGCCGTCCCCGACGGGAAACTCACCGTCATCACCGGGCCCAACGGCGGCGGCAAGACCACCATCGCCAAGCTGGTCGCCGGGCTGGAGACCCCCGACAGCGGGCGCATCCTCCTGGACGGGGAGGACATCACCGGGCTGGACGTCACCAGCCGGGCCAAGAAAGGCATCAGCTACGCCTTTCAGCAGCCGGTCCGCTTCAAGGGCCTCACCGTCCGGGACCTCCTGGAACTGGCCGGGGGCGGCAGCCTCCCCGAGGACCAGCTCTGCGCCATTTTGAGCCGGGTGGGGCTCTGCGCCCGGGAGTATATCCCCCGGGAGGTGGACGCCACCCTTTCCGGCGGGGAGATCAAGCGCATCGAGATCGCCACCGTCCTGGCACGGCACAGCCGCCTTTCCATCTTCGACGAGCCGGAGGCCGGCATCGACCTGTGGAGCTTCCAGAACCTCATCCAGGTGTTCCAGGAGCTCCGCCGGGGGCTGGAGGGCTCGGTGGTGGTCATCTCCCACCAGGAGCGCATTCTCTCCATCGCCGACGAGCTGGTCATCGTGGCAAACGGCCAGGTCCAGGACCAGGGGCCGGGGGAAAAGCTGCTGCCCAAACTGCTGGAAGGAGAGGGGAGCGGGGCCTGCCCCGCCTGCCCCAGAGAGGGGGACGTCCTATGAAAGAAGTGACCAGGGACCTCCTTCGGGAGGTGTCCGAGTGGACCGGGGAGTTCCCCGGGGCCTACAACGTCCGGGAGGACGGGGCCTCGGCGGGTCGCCGCTCCACCGAGAATATCCAGCTTTCCGACAAGACCGACGGCCCCGGCCTGGTCATCCGGGTCCGCCCCGGGACCAAGGGGGAGACGGTCTCCATCCCCGCCCTTGTGACCCACGGCGGGGTGGACGATCTGGTCTATAACGATTTCTTCATCGGGGAGGGCGCCGACGTCACCATCGTGGCGGGGTGCGGCGTCCACACCGAGGATGGCTCCAATGCCCGGCACAACGGCATCCACCGATTCTTCCTGGAAAAGGACGCCCGGGTGGTCTACCTGGAAAAGCACCTGGGCACCGGCCACGGGGCGGGGCTCCACTCCATCGACCCGGTCACCGAGATCGTCCTGGGGGAAAACGCCGTCCTGGAGATGGACACCTCCCAGATCGGCGGGGTGGACCGGAGCGACCGGCGGACCACCGCCATCGCCGCCGCCGGGGCCAAGCTCATCATCCGGGAGCGGCTCCTCACCGAGGGGACCCAGCAGGCCAAGACCGACTTCTCGGTCCAGCTGGACGGGGAGGATTCCGGGGCGGACATCATCTCCCGGTCGGTGGCCCGAGGGAAGTCCCGGCAGCAGTACCGCTCCCGCATCGTGGGCAACGCCCGCTGCACCGGCCACTCCGAGTGCGACGCCATCATCGGGGAGCAGGGGGCGGTGGACGCCGCCCCGGCCCTCATCGCCAACCACGGGGACGCCGCCCTCATCCACGAGGCCGCCATCGGCAAGATCGCCGGGGAGCAGCTTCTGAAGCTCCGCACCCTGGGCCTCACCGAGGAGGAGGCCGAGGCCCGCATCGTGGCAGGCTTCCTCAAGTAGTTTTCCCGGTCTATATGACCTGGAGATAAAGACCCCCTCCTGGGTAGGAGGAACAAGACAGAGTAGGAGCCCTTGCGTCAAGTGCCGCCGGGACGGGGAGTTGCCGGGCGGACGAAAAGGGAGCTGGAAAACGGCTTTTGACCCTTGCGGTAGGGGCTCCGCATCCCGCTGTACCATATTTGCACCCTGGCGGACCCTGCGATCCGCCTGCCCCTTTGGGCGGGCTTTCAAAGCGGGCCCCTGTGCAGACGGTACACGCCGACGCGCAGGGCCCGCTTTTTTGCGGCCCGCGAAAGGAGTGTAGAGCTTATGTACAAATCCCCCGAATCCCTCACCCTGGCAAGCCCCTTTTCCAAAGGCTACTGGCGCACCGCCGCCCGGGAGCTGAAAAACCTGCGGATGCTCACCCTGGCGGCCATCGTGGTGGCCCTCCGCATCGTCCTAAGCGGCCTGTACATCCCCCTGGGGGATAATCTGAACATCTTCTTCGGCTACTTCGTCAACGGCCTGGGGGCGGCTATCTACGGGCCGGTGGTGGCCCTCCTCTCCGGCTTTGCCACCGACATCCTGGGGTACTTCGTCCACCCCACCGGGCCCTTCTTCCCCGGCTACGTCCTCTCCACCATGATGGGCTCCTTCTTCTACGCCCTCTTCTTCTACCGGGCCCGGATCACGGCAGTCCGGGTGTTCCTGGCCAAGCTCTGCGTCAACCTGTTGGTCAACGTGGGGCTGGGGGCCCTGTGGAGCGCCATCCAGTTCAGCAAGGGGTACTACTACTACCTGGTCAAGGGGCTGGTGAAGAACATCGGCCTCCTCCCGGTGGAGGCCCTGCTCCTCTGGCTGTTCCTCAAAGCCATGGCCCCGGTCTGCGCCAAAAACGGCCTGCTCCCCCGCCAAGAGAAGCCCAAAAAGGAAGGCCCGGAGGTGTAGCCCACTCCCCCATACATAGCAAACACGGACCCAGCCGGTATGGCATGGGCCCGTGTTTTTTTATGGCAGGATGGGGCCTCACGCCCCGAACAGCTCCTTCCGGAGTTCCCCGCAGAGGGCGGCCATCTCCCGGAGGTCCTCCTCCGGGACCAGATCGGCCAGGCTGCACCCCAGGGGGTCGGCCACAAAGGCGTCCAGGGCGTCCCGGACCACCGCCAGCTCCTCCTCCCCCGCGGGGATGCGGATGGTCTCCAGGTCGGTGTCCATCTCCAGCCCGGCGGTATCCAGGCTGCCGCTGACCTTGCACTCCAGCAGCAGGGCCGCCAGGTCGGTGATGAAATCCACGGCGCAGTCGATGGCCATCTCGTAGCCCTGATCATCCTCGTAGACCAGGGATTCCCTGGGACACTGAAAGTCCCCCTCCAGCCGCTCCGCCCCGAAGTCGGCGAAAATTTCCCCCAGGGGAATGACTTCCTTCCCCTTGGCCGCCAGATAGTCCAGCAGGGTCAAGCTGTCGTCGGTGCCCCCCAGGTATTCGCCCCAGTATCTTTCGGTGATGTACATGGTCCGCTCCTTCCTAAAACTCCAGCTTTAACAGATAGGCGTTCACCCGCTGCTCCCCGCCGTCCGGGGAGGACATGGGGTAGAGGATAGCCGCCGTGGCGGTATCCGGGTCGTAGGCCGCCAGGGGTTCCCCGCTTTGTGTCCCCTCCCGGGGGTGGATGTCCAGGGCGGTCCGCTCCCCGGTGCGGTGGTCCAAAAGCTCTATCGTCTCCGCCCCTCCTTCTCCCAGGACACGGAGGAGGGAAAAGGCGGGTTCCCGCAGGAGAGGCGCCCCCTCCCCGCCGGGCAGCGTTGTCTCCTTGCCCCCGGCCAGATCGACCAGCACCGTCGCCGTGGTCCCGTCCCCGGCCTTGTCGTAGACCAGGTAGCCCGGCGTCTCGCACCATTGCCAATTCAAGTAAAGGGGGGATATTTCCGTAAGGCGGCGGCCCTCCCGGTGGTAGATGGCGAAGGTCGGCTTGTTCTCCACCCGAAAGGCCAGGTAGTCCCCGTCGGGGGAAAGGCTCTCGAACCGCTCCCCCTCCTGGCACCGGAATTTGGATACCGTCCCCTCCGGCTCCAAAAGGTCGTAAAGCTCCATCTTGGTCATATCGTCCCGGACCCCCAGTCCCGTCCGGGAGGGCCCCCCGCCAAGCCAGGACAGGGGGAGGGGGTCGCCTCCCTCCAGGGTCAGGGGGAGCAGCCTGGGATTAACCTTCTGGCTAAAAACAAGGTAGGGAGTCCCCTCCCGGACAAAGCTGCCCTGGACCGACAGGTTGCCGGCCGGGTCGGAAAGGTCGGCCAGCAGTGCGGTCTCCCCGGTGGAGGGGACCCAGGAAAAGACCCGGAACTCCACCGGCATCAGCAGTTCCTCCCGGGTGGTGAGGAGGAGCAGCCGGTCCTCCCCCGCCCATTCCAGGACCGGGGTTCCGGCGTTTGCATAGATGTAGTGAAAGCCGTCCCCAAACAGGGCGCTCTCCACCTTCTCCGACGGCAGGGCCTGGAGGGTGAAGGAGAGAGGCCGCCCCTCCTCCGGCTCGCTTTCCCGGCTCTCCTGGGAACTGCTTTCCTCTCCCCCCAGCAGATGGGAGGACACCTCCCCCGGCTCCTGTTCCGCCCCGGCGCACCCCGCCAGGCAGAGGCAAAAGGCCAGCGCCCCGGCCCAAAAACGACGGCCCACGGCTCATTCCTCCTCGATGACGATGTCGTATTCCTTCCCGTCCTCCTGGCAGGGCAGGGCGTAGAACCGCTTCCCGATGATCCCCCGGAGCTTCCGGATGTCCTCGATGTCGGTGGACCCGAACTCCTGGTAGCAGGTGACTTCGCTTTTCTCGTTTAGGTCCTCGTAGAAGTCGGTGAT
>CANOCD010000112.1 GCA_947564495.1 uncultured Angelakisella sp.
CGGCTTTAACAAGGTGTTTGGCTACTACATCGAGGTGACCAAGTCCTTTCTCTCCCAGGTTCCCGACAGCTACATCCGCAAGCAGACCCTCAGTAACTGCGAGCGTTACATCACCCAGGAGCTAAAGGACCTGGAGAACAAGGTCCTCTCGGCCCAGCAGGAAATACTGGAGCTGGAAAGCAGCCTCTTCGAGGAGGTCCGGGCCGCTTTGGCCGGGGAACTGGGGCGAATCCAGTCCACCGCCGCCGCCGTGGCCAAGCTGGACGTGCTGTGCAGCTTCGCCAACGTGGCTATGACGGCGGGGTACACCCGGCCCATTGTGGACCTTTCCGACGAGATCGTCATCAACGACGGGCGGCACCCGGTGGTGGAGCAGATCCTTTCCGGGGTGCCCTTTGTCCCCAACGACGCCAATCTCAACAACGGGGAAAACCAGATCGCCATCATCACCGGGCCCAACATGGCGGGGAAGTCCACCTATATGCGCCAGGTGGCCCTCATCGTCCTCATGGCCCAGATCGGCTCCTTTGTCCCGGCGGGCTACGCCAAGATCGGGGTGGTGGACGCCATCTTCACCCGGGTGGGGGCGTCGGACGACCTCTCCTCGGGGCAGTCCACCTTTATGGTGGAGATGAGCGAGGTGGCCGCCATTCTGAAAAACGCCACGGCAAAAAGCCTCCTCATCCTGGACGAGATCGGCCGGGGGACCTCCACCTTTGACGGCATGAGCATCGCCCGGGCGGTGCTGGAATTCATCGCCGACAAGAACCGCCTGGGGGCCAAGACCCTCTTCGCCACCCACTACCACGAACTCACCGAGCTGGAAGCCGCCATCCCCTGCGTCAAGAACTACAACGTGGCGGTGAAGAAACGGGGGGAGGAGATCACCTTCCTCCGGCGGATCTTGCCCGGGGGGGCGGACGACAGCTACGGCATCGAGGTGAGCAAGCTGGCGGGTATCCCCCGGTGGGTCATCGACCGGGCCCACGAGGTGCTGGAGGGCCTGGAGCAGGCCGGTCAGATCCCGGAGGCCAGGATCTCCACCCGGGCCAAAGCCAGGGAGGAGAGCCAGCAGACCTTCTTTGTGGACGAGGGGATGGAGGCCGCCAAGCGCCGCCTCCGGGAGATCGACGTGGACACCCTCACCCCCCTGGAGGCGCTGAACCTTTTGTACGAGTTAAAGAAACTGCTGAAATAAGACGGAAAGGAGGGAGCGTGTCATGCCAAGGATTCATCTGCTGGACCGGGCCACCGCCGAACTCATTGCGGCGGGGGAGGTCATCGAGCGCCCCTCCTCGGTGGTAAAGGAGCTGGTGGAAAACGCCATCGACTCCGGGGCCACCGCCATCACGGTGGAGATCCAAAGCGGCGGGGTCCGGTTCATCCGGGTCACCGACAACGGCTGCGGCATCCTCCGGGAGGACATCCCCAAGGCGTTCCTCCGCCACGCCACCAGCAAGGTGCTCACCCCGGAGGACCTGGGGGAGATCGGCACCCTGGGCTTCCGGGGGGAGGCTCTGGCCTCCATCTGCGCCGTGAGCCGGGTGGAGCTTCTCACCCGCACCAGGGAGGACACCCTGGGGAGCCGGTATGAAATTCACGGCGGGGAGGAGAAGGGGCTGGACGACGCCGGGTGTCCCCTGGGGACTACCATCATCGTCCGGGACCTCTTTTACAACGTCCCCGCAAGGATGAAGTTTCTGAAAAAGGACAGCACCGAGGGCAACGCAGTTGCCACCCTTTTGGACCGGCTGGCCCTCTCCCACCCGGAGATCTCCTTCCAGCTGGTGCGGGAGGGGCAGCGAAAGCTCCACACCCCCGGGGACGGCAAGCTCCTTTCCGCCATCTACGGGGTGTACGGCGGGGAGTTTGGCGGCGGCCTGGTCCCGGTGGAGAGCCGGGGCGGGCTGGGGAACCTTGCGGTCTCCGGCTTTATCACCAAACCGGAGTGCGCCAAGGCCAGCCGTGCCATGGAGCACTTCTTCATCAACCACCGGTATGTGAAAAGCGGCACCATGATGGCCGCCCTGGAGGAAGCCTACAAAAACAGTCTGATGACCGGGAAATTCCCCGGCTGCATCCTTGACCTGGAGATCCCCCTGGGGATGGTGGACGTCAACGTCCACCCCGCCAAGCTGGAGGTAAAACTTTCGGACGAGCGGCTGGTCTTTAACGAGGTGCTGAACGCCTGCAAGGGGGCCCTTTCCGCCCTGGGCAACGTGACCATGGCCCGGGACGCCGCCGGGAGGCAGAGCCGCCTCAGCTGGTTTGAGCTGAAGAACCGCCCCCTGGCCGGGGAGCAGCAGCGGATGACCCCGGCGGAGTACCGCAGGGCCGCCGCCCTCCCCCAGCGGGAGGCGCCGCCCCGGGAGCGGGAGACAGTCCCGCCGGGAAGGCCCCCGGCTCCTGCGCCTGCTCCTTCGGCGGCACAGACGCCCCGGAAAACGACCCCGGCGGCCGCCCTTCTGGGGGATGACAGCCAGGGGGCCGGGGAGCGGTACAGGGCCTCCATTCCCAAACGGGAGCCCCCCCGGATGGATAGGGTCCCCGGCGGGGAACCCCCTGCGCCCAAGCCCGCCCCCCGGGCCCCTGTTATAGAGGGACCCGCCCCGGTCCCCAAGCCGCCGGAACTCCCGGCCATGCGCCTCATCGGGGAGCTGTTCGGGACCTACATCCTGGCGGAGGGGGAGAAGGAGCTGTTCCTGGTGGACAAGCACGCCGCCCATGAGCGGATACTCTTTGAACGGCTCCGGGCGGAGCAGGGGGCGGGAGGTATCCCCCGGCAGCTGCTTCTGGCCTCCCAGCGGGTCTCCATGCCCAAGGACCGGTACGGCGCCCTGGTGCAGAACCTCCGGGCAGCGGAGGAGGCGGGCTTCGGCATCGAGGACTTCGGGGACGGCTCGGTGCTGGTCCGGGAGGTGCCCTCCATCCTGGACGCCGGTCAGATCGAGGACGCTGTGCTGGAGATGGCGGAGCTCCTTCTGAAAAACCACACCCGCCTGGACCTGGGCTTTTATGATGAACTGTACCACTCCATCGCCTGTAAGGCCGCTGTAAAGGGAAACCGCTTTTCAAGCCGGGAGGAGCAGCAGAAGCTGCTGGACCAGCTGGCCGCCGACCCGGGAATCCGCAACTGTCCCCACGGCAGGCCGGTGATGATCGCCATCACCCGGCGGGAGCTGGAAAAGATGTTCGGACGGATCGTGTAGAGAAAGAAATGAGGAAAGGCAGGGGAACAGGATGACAGAAAAACAGCCCCTGCTGGTGGTGGCGGGGCCCACCGCCTCGGGAAAGACCGCCCTGTCGGTCCGCCTGGCCAAGGAGCTGGACGGGGAGGTGGTCTCCGCCGATTCCATGCAGATGTACCGGAAGATGGACATCGGCACCGCTAAGCCTTCCGTAGAGGAGATGGGGGGAATCCCGCACCACCTCATCAGCGTCCTGGACCCCGGGGAGACCTTCTCGGTGGCGGATTACGCCGCCATGGCCCGGCCCCTCATCCTGGAGATCGGGGCACGGGGGAAGCTCCCCATCCTCACCGGGGGGACGGGGCTCTATCTCGACGCCATCGTGAAGCACATCCAGTTTTCCCCCATGCCCTCGGACGAGGGGCTTCGCCGGGAGCTCCGGGAGCTGGCCCGGCGGGAGGGGGCGGGGGCCCTCTTCGCCATCCTCCGGGACTGCGACCCGGAGATCGCCGCCACCCTCCATGAAAACAACCTGGGCCGGGTCATCCGTGCCATCGAGGTCTACCGCCTCACCGGGGTGCCCATCAGCGAGCACAACCGCCGCTCCCGGGCGGTGCCGCCCCCCTACCGGGTCTGTTACCTGGGGCTCACCTGCCGGGACCGGCAGAACCTCTACCGCCGCATCGACCGCCGGGTGGACCGGATGCTGGAGGCGGGGCTGGTGGAGGAGGCCCGGGAGTTGTTCCGGGGAACGGTCTCCCTCACCGCCGCCCAGGCCATCGGCTATAAGGAACTGAAAAGCTGCCTGGAGGGGAAGGAGAGCCTGGCGGAGGCAGCGGAGCGGATCAAAAAGGAGAGCCGCAACTACGCCAAGCGGCAGCTCACCTGGTTTCGCCGGGAAAAGTCCATCCGCTGGCTGGAGACCGACACCTTCCCCGACGGGGACGCCCTCTTTCGGGAGGCCCTCCGTATCGCCCGGGAGGAGCTTTGGGGAGAGGGGGCGAAGGGATGAACACCTTTACCACCAAGCTGGCCACCCTGGTCCTGGTGCTGTTCATCCTGGTCTTTGCCGTCTACCAGGGGTGGCGGGGGCTGAACCAGAGCTACCGCACCGAAAGCGCCTATGAATACGAGATCGCCAAATACTGCAACACCGAGGGGCTGCTCATCCGCACCGAGGAGGAGATCTTCCGGGAGGGAGGCGGCCAGGTGCGATACCTTCTGGACGAAGGGGAGAAGTTCCGCCGGGACACCCCCATCGCCCAAGTGTTCCCCTCCCGGGAGGAGGCGGAGGAGGCCGCCCGGCAGGAGGTCATCCGCCAGGAGCGGGACCTGCTGGAGGGGATACAGCGGTCCACCGACACCAGCCGGACGGCGGACGTGGAGACCCTGAACCGGGAGATCGCTTTGACCCTCCGAGGGCTGACCCGGCAGGCCGCCCGAAAGGACCTGGAGGAGGTCGCCAAGACCCACCTGACCCTGGTGGAGAAGATCGGCCGCCAGCAGCTGGCCACCGGGCAGAACACCGGCTTTGAGGACCGTGTCCGGGAGCTGGACGGCCAGCTTTCCGGGGGCGGGGGAGGGCAGAAGGTCTACTCCCAAAAGACCGGCTACTTTTCCCGGTATGTGGACGGCTGGGAGGGGGAGTACACCCCGGACCTGGTGGAGGATCTGGATGTGGCCTCCCTTCGGGAGCTGCTGGCCAGGGATTACCCCCACGACCCAGATTCCTTCGGCAAGAGCGTCACCGATTTTACCTGGTACTACGCCACCGTCATCCCCAAGGAAAGCGCTGAGTTCTTCTACACGGGGGCCAAGGTGGAGCTGGATTTTATCGGCAGCGGGGAAGCCGCGGTGCCGGGCAAGGTGGTCCGCCTGGCCCAGGAGGAGAACGGGGAGGCCCTGGTGGTGATCCAGAGCACCAGCGTCAACGCCGACACCGTTTCCCACCGTGTCGCCAGCGTCAAGATCTCCTTCCAGAACTACAAAGGGCTTCGTGTCTCCCAAAAGGCCCTGC
>CANOCD010000113.1 GCA_947564495.1 uncultured Angelakisella sp.
GCCCCTGGACCCTACCGCCCTTTGAAAAGGGCGGCCCTAAACTTTACACCCTACGTTACGTCGTGCTCATCCAAGCTCCTGCCTGGAGACTTGCCCGGAGATCAACTTCTTTCTCTCTATTTTACGAGGTTTTACACTATGGATAATAAACACTACATCGCCCTGGAGCTCGACAAGGTCCTGGACCTCCTGGCCGCCAAAACCACCAGCGCCGCCAGCGCGGAAAAAGCCCGGGAACTCATCCCCTACAGCGACCCCCGGGACGTCTCCCGTGCCATCCAGAAAACCGCCGACATCAATACCCTCTCAGTCCGCTTCGGCACCCCCGGCCTGGGGGGCATCCGGGACTGCTCCCAGGAGGTCCGCCGTGCCCAGATCGGCGGCCGCCTCTCCATCCCCGAACTCCTGGCCGTCTGCTGGGTCCTCCGGGTCATCCGCTCGGTGCGGGACTGGCGCCGCCAGGCCGAGGAGCCTACCTCCGCCGACCCCCTCTTCGACGCCCTGGTCCCCAACCGGGCCCTGGAGGAGGAGATCGACCGCTGCATCCTCAACGAGGAGGAGTTACAGGACACCGCCTCGGCGGAGCTGGCCTCCATCCGGCGGAAGATCAAAAAGGCCCAGCTCTCCATCCGGGAGCGGCTGGACAGCATCATCAAAAGCCCCCAGTACGCCCAGGTCCTCCAAGAGCCCATCGTCACCATCCGGGACGGCCGCTTCGTCGTCCCCGTCAAAGCGGAACGCAAAGGGGAGCTCCGGGGCCTGGTCCACGACACCTCCGGCTCCGGCGCCACCGTTTTCGTGGAGCCCATGGCCGTGGTGGACGCCAACAACGAGATCCGCATCCTAAAGGGGGAGGAACAGCAGGAGATCGACCGCATCCTCCTGGAGCTCTCCTCCCAGGTCGGGGATATGGGGGACCTCATCCTCCAGTCCTTCTCCGCCCTGGTGGACCTGGACCTCCTGTTCGCCAAGTCCCGCCTGGCCGACGCCATGCGGGCCACCGTTCCGGAGATCCGCTCCGACCGGCTCCTGAAGCTGAACAAGGCCCGCCACCCCCTCATCCCCAAGGACAAGGTGGTCCCGGTGGACATCCTCCTGGGCGGGGAGTTCGACACCCTGGTCATCACCGGCCCCAACACCGGCGGCAAGACAGTCGCCCTCAAGACCCTGGGGCTTCTCACCCTCATGGCCGCCTGCGGGATGCTCCTCCCCTGCGGGGAGGGCAGCTGCGTCCCCGTCTTTGACCGGGTCCTGGCCGACATCGGCGACGAGCAGAGCATCGAGCAGTCCCTTTCCACCTTCTCCGCCCACATCACCAACATCATCAACATCCTGGAATGGGCTGGCCCCCGGAGCCTGGTCCTCACCGACGAGCTTGGCGCCGGCACCGACCCGGTGGAGGGCGCCGCCCTGGCTGTCTCCATCCTGGAGGCCCTCCGGGAGAAGGGGGCTCTGGTCGCCGCCACCACCCACTACGCCGAGATCAAGATGTTCGCCCTCACCACCCCCGGGGTGGAAAACGGCAGCTGCGAGTTCGACGTGGAGACCCTTTCCCCCACCTACCGCCTTCTCATCGGGGTGCCGGGGCGGTCCAACGCCTTCGCCATCAGCCAGCGGCTGGGACTTTCCGACGGGGTCATCCGCCGGGCCAAGGAGCTGGTGAGCAGCGAGAACACCCGGTTCGAGGACGTGGTCAGCGACCTGGAGCGGACCCGCCAGCAGCTGGAAAAGGAGCAGCTGGCCGCCGCCAGCCGCCGCCAGCAGATGGACGCCCTGAAAAAGGAGATGGAGGAGGAGCGGAAGCGCCTCTACGCCCAGCTGGACAAGGAGGCCCAGGAGGCCCGGGAACAGGCCCGAACCATCGTGGAGCGGGTCCGCAGCCAGACCGACCTCCTCCTCAACGAGATGGAGGAGCTGAAAAAGCAGCAGGACAAGGAGTCCTTCGCCAAAAACCTGGCCCAGCTCCGGGCCGGGTACAAGGGCCGGGTGGAGCACCTTCGGGACCTGGCCGACCCGGTGGCCCAGCGCCGGGGGGAGACCTACGTCCTCCCCCGGAAGCTGAAAAGCGGGGACACGGTGCTCCTGGCCGACCTGAATTTGGAGGGGACAGTCCTCTCCGGCCCGGACAGCGCCGGGTGTTACCTGGTCCAGGCGGGCATCCTCAAAAGCAAGGTGAAGGAGGAGGACTTGCGGCTGGTGGACACCAAGGACCGCAAGGTGACGGTGAACGGCAAGCGCCGGGTGCCGCCCTCCACAGTGGCCGTTGGGGGCAAGAGCGTCCGGGACGCCCGGACCGAGGTGGACATCCGGGGCATGGATTCCATCGACGGCATCCTGGAGGTGGACCGGTTCCTGGACCAGGCTTCTTTGATGGGCCTGGGCACCGTGACCATCATCCACGGCAAGGGCACCGGGGTGCTCCGGGCCGCCGTCCAGGACCACCTCCGCAAGGTGAAGTGCGTCAAGTCCTTCCGCCCCGGGATGTACGGGGAAGGGGAGGCCGGCGTCACCGTGGTAGAGCTGAAATAACGCAAAAAAGGCCCCCCAGGAAATCCCGGGGGGTCTTGCTATAGGGCAAGGTCAGTCCTTATTCCTTGGGCGGCTCCTGGGGCTTTTCCGGCTGGGCCGGGGGCTGGGGAGCCTTGGGCGGCTGGGGCCCCTGGGGGTACCGCTGGAACCGGGGGGGCTGGGTGGTGCCGCCGTAGGGGGGACGGGGCGGGACACCCTTGGCCTCCCGGCGCTTGGCCGACGCCTTGGAGGCGGCCCGGACGATGAGGACGATGACTGCCACGATGAGGATGAGGATCACCAGGCTGGGGCCGGTGCGGGCCAGGAAGAGGGCAAAGCCCTGGAGCCCGTCCACCATGTCGCCGATGCCGTCGCCGAAGGCTTCGCCCATCCGCTCCCCGAAGGTCCGGGGCTTCTCCTGGACCTCCTGGTACTCCACCACTTCCCGGAGGGAGATGTTCAGGTAGGAGTAGGTGACCTGGCTGTCCATCCGCCGCAGGGAGGCGGTGAGGCTTTCGATCTGGTAGCGCACGTCGCTGAGGGCGCTTTCCAGGGTGATGATGTCCTCCAGCTTATCCGCCTTTTCCAGGATAGCCAAAAGGCGGTCCTCCTGGAGCTGGAGGGACTTGAGGTGGGCCTGGGCGTCGTAGTAGGTGTCGGTGATGTCGTCCATGCTCTCGCTCTGGGAAAGGACGTTGCAGAAGCCCCCCACCGACCGGGCCACCTCGTCCAGCTTGGCCGAGGGCACCCGGGCCTGGATGTTGGCGTAACGCTCCTGGTAGCGGCTGCGGCTCCCCAGGCTGTAGCCCTCCTGGTTCTGGCTCTCGATGTAGCCCCCGGCCCCGGCCACGGCGGCCTGGATGCTCTGGATGGCCTCGGTGAACTCCCGGGTCTCCAGGTCCATGGACAGGTGCCGGATGATCTTCCGGCTGTCCGGCATCTGGAACTGGGGCATCCCGCCGGAGATGTCGCTCTCCCCGCCGGACTCCATGGAGACGCTCTCCTCCGGGGCGGCGTCATAGCTGTAGTTCATCCCGTTGCCCGGCTCCATGGGCTCGGGGGCCGGCGCCATGGAGGGGGCGGCCGCCTGGGGGGCCCGGTCGGCGCCCTTGTTGCCGTTGCTCCCGCCGCTGCTCCCCCCGCATCCAAGCAGGAAAAGGGACATAGCCAGGGCGATGGCGGTGACCAGCCCCAGCAGCTTTATGTACTTACTGCGTTTCATTGAGAAAACCTCCTTTGTGTCGTAAATTGGGCCTTCTACCTTTATAGTGTCTGTTTGCCCCCTGTTTCTTGCAGCCGGGCCAAATATTTTTCCCCTTCCTCCCGGCTCCGGAACCGGAGGATCTCCCGCCCTTCCCGGTAGCGGTCCAGCAGGGCCTCGATCTCCGGCAGGCGCTTCTGGTCGAACTCCTTGATCCAGGCGGTGAACTCCGGGTCCTCCTCGGTCTCGATCCAGGGCATATCCTCCCGGGGGGTGTTCCGCCGGGCCTCCACCCCGGCCAGGCAGACCTCCAGGGGGTAGTCCAGGAAGAACACGGTGTCGCAGACGGCCAGCCGCCGCTCCAAAGTCCGGGCGTAGCCCCCGTCGATGATCCACCGCTCCCCGGCCAGCAGCTCCCCCAGGCGGAGGTCGAACTCCTCCCGTGTGACGGTGGTCTTATCCGCCTGGTGCCAGATGCGGTCCAGGTAGAAAAGGGGCAGGCCGGTGGCGTCCCGAAGGGCCCGGGCGAAGGTGCTTTTCCCCGCCCCCGAATTTCCAATGACGATGACCCGCTCCACGGCAACATTCCCCCTTTTGGGTACCATTATACTCCCAGGGGATGGGGGAGGGCAAGGTGTTTTTCCCGCCGGGGCGCCTATTCATATATTTTTCATGGACAATCGGGGGAAAAGCGGCTATAATAAAGGATTGTACCCGATCAATTCAATGGAGGAAGGATTACATGAAATTTTTTGGTAAAACAGCGGCCCTTTTGATGGCCCTTATCCTTATGTTGGCGGGATGCTCCGGCGGGGATACCAGCTGGGTGGCCCAGGCGGGGGAGGACACCATCGCCCCGGGGGTGTACCTGGTGGAGCTGATGATGGGCTACAACGAAGCCGCCAGCAGAAACCCCGCGGCGGAGAACATCCTGAAGGAGACCATCGACGAGCTGCCGGCGCCCCAGTACATCACCGACTACGCCAAGCGGGAGTGCGCCAAGCTGTTGGCCATCCAGAAGGAGTTCACCGCCCGGGGGCTGGAGCTCACCGCCGAGGACACCGAGTCGGCGGGGGCTTACACCGACTACCTCTACCAGATGGGGGAGAGCTTCTACCAGGCCAACGGGGTGGCCAAGGAATCGGTGCAGTATATCAATGACCGGACCATGATGAGCCTGGCCATCTTCAACGACCTGTACGGCGAGGGGGGCGAACGGGAGGTCCCCAAAGCGGAGCTGGAGCAGGCTTTCGCCGGACAGTACACCCGGAGCCAGTACATCCTGTTCCCCAAGGTGGATACCACCACGGGGGCGCCTCTGGGGGAGGACAAGATCGCTGAGGCCAAAGCCGGGGCGGAAGAGTGCCTGGAGCGGGCCAAGGGGGGAGAGAACTTCACCGACCTTCTCTACGAGAACGCCAAGGAGATGGACTCGGTGAACATCCAGGAGCGGCAGGAGGATGACCGGGCATACGACGCCTACCTGGAG
>CANOCD010000114.1 GCA_947564495.1 uncultured Angelakisella sp.
CGGCATCGGCTGGCTCTACGGCCTGCTCCTCAACCGGGTCAAGGGCTCCGAGATGACGGTGACCACCTACGTGGGCTTCTCCATCATCGCCTTTATGAACATCATCTGGACCATCCTGCCCTTTAAGAGCGGGGAGCTCATCTTCCCCAACGCCGGGCAGGGGATGCGGAACACCATCTCCCTGGCCTCCTCCTTCTCCGAGGTGATGAACAAGACCCTGGCCCTGGAGATCGGCAGCGGGGAGAACGTCATCACCATCCCCACCGGGCTCTTGGCCTTCTTCCTCCTGGTCTGCCTGCTGGTCTGGCTCTTTATGCGGTCCAAGACCGGGGTGGCCATGAGCGCCGCCGGGGCCAACCCCGCCTTCGCCCGGGCCAGCGGCATCAACGTCAACCGGATGCGCCTCATCGGCACCACCCTTTCCACCGTCCTGGCGGCGGTGGGCATCCTGGTCTACGCCCAGGGCTTCGGCTTTATGCAGCTCTACAACGGCCCTATGATGATGGGCTTTACCTCGGTGGCGGCGGTGCTCATCGGCGGCGCCTCCCCCAACCGGGCCCGCATTTCCCACGTCCTCATCGGCACCTTCCTCTTCCAGGGGATCATGGCCCTGGGCCTGCCGGTGGCAAACCAGTTCATCCCCGAAAGCAACCTCTCCGAGGTGATGCGCCTGATCATCTCCAACGGCATCATCATCTACTCCCTCACCCAGGTACAAGGAGGTGGCAGCCGTGGCTAACAAGCACAACTACCTGGCGAAGGCCAAGAGCTGGCTCTTTGAGCAGAAGGTGGTCCTCATCTTCGTCTTTCTCAGCGTCGGGGCCATCATCGCCTCCAAGCAGTCCATGGTCTTTGTGGCCGGGGAGCTGTTCACCCGGGTGGCCCGGAACTCCTTCCTGGTCCTCTCCCTCATCATCCCGGTGCTGGCCGGGCTGGGGCTCAACTTCGGCATCGTGGTCGGGGCCATGGCGGCCCAGATCGCCCTCTTCCTCACCACCTTCTGGGGGCTGGGCGGGGTCAGCGGCCTTCTCATCACCACCGCCATCGCCACCCCCATCGCCATCCTCTTCGGATTCCTGGTGGGCTCCCTCTTCAACAAGATCAAAGGGGCGGAGATGATCGGCGGCCTGGTCCTGGGGTACTTCGCCGACGGCCTGTACCAGCTGCTCTTCCTCTTTATCTTCGGCGGGGTCATCCCCTTCAAGAACCCCGACGGGAGCCCCTCCTCCCTGATGACCCCCACCGGCATCGGGGTGAAGAACACCCTGGACCTCTCCTCCACGGTGAAGTATTCCCTGGACACTATCCCCATGCTCACCATCGTGGAGATCGCCTTCTACGCCGTCCTGGCGGTGGCAGTCCTCTCCGCCGTCTTTCGCCTGGTGAAGAAGCAGGCGGTGGACTGGAAAAAGACCGGCCTCACCATGGCCGGGGCCGTCCTGGTCTACGCCCTCACCTTCATCCCCGCTGTGGAAGCCTTCCTGGCCACCGACCGGCTGGTGCTCCTCAGCGCCGTGGAGCTGGGCGTCCTGGCGGTCATCCTGTGGCAGGCCGGGAAGTTCCTCTGGTTCTCCTTTGTGAAGAAGGCCCCCTTCAACAAAAAGAAGTGCCTGGCGGCGGTCATCGCCGCGGGGATACTCTACGGCCTCACCTGGCTGGACGCCGTCTACAAGGTCCTTGTCGCCGTGAAGCTGCCGGTGATGACCTACCTGTGCATCGGGGCCCTCTGCCTCTTTAACCAGGCCCTGATGCGGACCCGCCTGGGCCAGAACATGAGGACGGTGGGCCAGAGCCGGGTGGTGGCCAACGCCGCCGGTATCGACGTGGACCGCACCCGGATCATCGCCATGATCTTCTCCACCGTCCTGGCAAGCTGGGGGCAGCTCATCTACCTCCAGAACATCGGAACCTTCGCCACCTACGGGGCCCACACCCAGGTGGGGCAGTTCGCCATCGCCTCCCTGCTGGTGGGCGGCGCCTCGGTCCAGAAGGCCACCAACAAGCAGGCCATCCTGGGCGTGGTGCTGTTCCACACCCTCTTCATCGTGGCCCCCCTGGCGGGGAAGGAGCTGTTCGGCAACGCCATGATCGGGGAATACTTCCGGGTGTTCATCTCCTACGGCGTCATCGCCATGTCCCTGGCCATGCACGCCTGGAAGAAAAAGCCCAAGGCCAAGGGCGGCCAGGAACTGCGCCTGGTGCCCGGCGGCGGGTCCACCGGCAAGGCTGCGTAAGCCGCAACAAGATCCCAACCGGGGAGAGGACGGGAAACGCCCTCTCCCCTTTCCTTTGCCTGTACGCAAAAGCCCCCCGAAGCCGTGGCTCCGGGGGGCTCGCTTTTCGTCGCTACGCCTGGATGTACCGGGAGAGGAACTCCCGGGTGCGGGGGTTCTGGGGGTTCTGGAAGATGTCCTGGGGGGTGCCCTCCTCGGCGATGACCCCCTTGTCCATGAACACCACCCGGGTGCTCACGTCCCGGGCGAAGCCCATCTCGTGGGTGACCACGATCATGGTGAGGCCCTCCCTGGCAAGGCCCTTCATGACCTCCAGGACGCCCCCCACCATCTCGGGGTCCAGGGCGGAGGTGGGCTCGTCAAAGAGGAGGACCTCCGGGTCCATGCAGAGGGCCCGGGCGATGGCCACCCGCTGCTTCTGCCCGCCGGAGAGCTGGGCCGGGGAGGCCCCCAGGAAGTCCCTCATCCCCACCTTTTCCAGGAAGAAGAGGGCCTTCTGCCGGGCCTCCTCCTTGCTCCGCTTCAGGACGTGGGTCTGGCCAACCATGCAGTTCCGCAGCACGTCCATGTTGCCGAAGAGGTTGAAGGACTGGAAGACCATCCCCACCTTGGTGCGGTAGCGGTTCACGTCCATCCTGCCCTGGAGGATGTTCTGGCCGTGGACCAAAATTTCCCCGGCGTCGGGGGTCTCCAGGAGGTTGACGCACCGGAGAAGGGTGGATTTCCCGGAGCCCGAAGCCCCGATGAGACAGATGACCTCCCCGGGGGCGACGCTGAACCGGATGTCGTTTAAGACCTCCAGCTGGCCGAAGTGCTTTTTCAGGCCACGGATCTCGATGATGTTTTCCATCTCAGGTCACCTCCTCTCAAAATGTGGGGTTCCCGGGCACCGTCTGGGAGGCCGGGAAGCTGGACTTGGGGCGGCCCATCTGCTTTTCGATGAGGCCCAGGATTCGGGTGGTGGTAAAGGTGAGGACCAGGTAGATGGAGGCGGTGATGGCCATGGTCTGGGTGTAGGCGAAGATGCTCCCCGCCACCCCGATGGACTGGAAGTAGAGGTCGGTGACCGAGATGGCGCTGAGGACCGAGGTGTCCTTGATGTTCACCACGAACTCGTTGCCGATGGCGGGGAAGGAGTTCTTCACCGCCTGGGGGAGCACCACCAGGAGCATGGTCTGCATGGAGGTCATGCCGATGCTCCGGGCGGCCTCGGTCTGGCCGGGGTCCACGCTTTGGATGCCGGCCCGGATGATCTCCGCCATATAGGCCCCGGTGTTCACCGAGACGATGAAGATACCCGCCGTCACCGGGTTCCACTTAAAGACCGGCTTTAGGAGGTAGTAGAGGAAAACGCTCTGGACGATCATGGGGGTGCCACGGAAGACCTCGATGTAGATGCTGGTGAGGGCGTGGACCAGATGCTTGCCGATGCGGACCCCCAGGGAGTCCCGGGGCTCCACCTTGACCGCCCGGACACTGCCCACCAGCAGCCCAATGACCAGGCCGATGACGGTGCCAGTGAGGGAGATGAGCAGGGTGACCTTGGCCCCCGCCCAGAAAAGCGGCCAGTACCGCTGGGCGATGTCCAGGACCTTTGTGAAGAACTCAGCCATTGGGCAAATACCTTCCTTTGAATAATACTTTCGGTATAAATTGTACAATATCAACGATTTGCAGAAGTTTCCCTTTGCCAGCGCAGGATGAATGACGCCGGCAAAGGGAAAACTGCTGCCTTATGCCTGGTGAAACGTGGGACTCCAGGCTGGAGTCAGGCTTGGTGCTGGGTAGGGTAGAAATTAGCCGTTGGCGGGCTGGCGGCTCACGGCGTCGGTCATCCACTGGTTGCGGGTGTCGGCGTCGATGGTGTCCAGGGCGGACTGGACAGCGTTCAGCAGCTCGGTGTTGCCCTTCTTGACGGCGATGGAAACGGTGGTGTCCGCCTCAAAGCCCTTGCCGGCCTCGAACCGCACGATGGAGAGGCTGGGGTTGCTGGTGACCACGCCGGTGGCAACGGGGAGCTCGGCGGTGAGGGCGTCGGCCTCGCCGTTCTGGAGGGAGACCACCATGAGGGGATAGCTCTGGAGGGGGGTCATGTGGTTGACGCCGGGGATCTGGTCGATGATCTCGTCGTAGAGGGTGTTCTGCTGGCCCTGGACGTTCTTGCCGGTGAAGTCGGCCAGGGAGGTCGCCTGGGCCAGGGCGTCGTCGCCCCGGACGATGCAGACCATCTCGGACTCATAGTAGGGGGAGGTGAAGTCGGCGTTCTCCTTCCGCTCCGGGGTGGCGGTCATGCCGGCGATGATGGCGTCGATCTCCCCGGAGGTGACGGCGGGCTCCAGGCCCTCCCAGGACAGCTTCTTGATGACCAGCTCCATCCCCATCTTGTCGGCCAGGGTCTTGGCCATCATCACGTCATAGCCGCCGGCGTGACCGGCGCCCTCCAGGGGGACCGAGAACTCGTCGCTTTCCACCTGGGTCCAGTTGAAGGGGGCGTAGTTGCACTCCATGCCTACGGTGAAGGTCTTTTTCTCGGCGGGGGCGGGGGTGTCACTGCCGCCGGGGGCCGGGGCGGAGGAACCGCCGTTGTTGCTGCCGCCGCAGCCGGCCAGGAGGGTCAGGGTCATCATCGCCCCAAGGATGGCGGCCAAAATTCTTCTCTGGTTCATGGTATTAACTCCTTTGTCGTTTTGTTGTTGTTTTCTCATACATGGTCCCGGCGTGGGACGTTCCGGTCCCGGGCCCCTGTACACAAGGCCCGGGGGCGGCTCCCGCCCGGTTGACTGACCACAATTTTACCGGGATGCAAGCCCCCCGTCAACTTTTGTTGCCACTATAGTTTCCCTCTGTTCTAGGACGACAAAAACAATTCGGGATTTTCTGTGATTTCGTGAATATCGACAACAAAACCCGGGGGCTCTTGTGTATCCTGGTGGAAGGA
>CANOCD010000115.1 GCA_947564495.1 uncultured Angelakisella sp.
CCAACAGATGGCATAACACTAAAATTATAGCGGCAGGGGGCCCTTTTGTCAAGTCCCGTGCCGCTGTTTTTCGGGTTTTTTTGGGAGAAAAGGAGGTTCACCGGCCATACCGCCGGCGGTACTCCTCGTCGGTGGGAAAACGCCAGCCCTCCTCCGGGTCCAGGATCAGGTCCACGTCGTCGAACCGGACCTCCCAGGAGGCCCCCTCCAGCAGCCGGGTGATCTGGGTCAGCCCTTTCAGCCAGTAGTTGGCGGCGTCGTACAGCACCTTGGGCCCGTTGCCGGGGAGCTTGGTGGAGCCGTTAAAGATGACCTTCTCCTCCCCGTCAGGGGGATAGACGCCAAAGTCCTCCACCTTCCGCTTAAAGGGGTATTGGTCACAGCTGCGCCGGACGATCTCCGCCACGGCTTGTTCTTCCTCCCCGGTCAGGGGGCGGTCCCGCTTGGCTTGGTAGTAGAGGGAGAAGGACATGGCGGATCGACTCCTTTTCGTCTTTTCATCAGGCGGGCAGCAGGCGCTCCAGCCAGGGGGCGATGAGGGCGATGAGGGGGAACAGCACCCCGACGCCGCAGAGGAGCAGGGACCACCGGCCCTTGGCGGATTCCTCCTTGGGGACGTAGATGGTCCGGGGGTCCTTGGGGGAGTAGTACAGCGCCACCTCCTGCCCTGTGTGGACCGGGCAGGGGTTGTAGCTGGTCCGGGAGGAGACGGTGTAGACGGTTCCCCCCTTTGCCGTGTACTCGTACACCGGGGTCTTCACCGTCCCGTGGTGGCCGAAATGGGCGTTCAGGGTGACCACCCTGGCCCTCTCCGCCGGAAGGGTGGCCAGGGCCCGCTTTTTGGCGGTGGAATGGCGTGTCCCCATGCCGATGAAAAAGAAGACAAGGGAGAACAGGGGAAAGACGGCGTGGACCGGGTCCCGGTTTTCCATCCCGGCCAGCCACTGGTGGAGCATCAGGCCGGAAAGGGCCAGGCAGACCAGGGGCCAGGCGATGAGGAACCGCCGCCACCGTTTCAGGGCCGAAGGGGGGACCTTCTCCCGGACCGCCCCCTGCTCCGCCTCTCTCCCCCGGCGTCTCCCATAGGCCCATACCAGGGCAAAGGCCGAGGCGGCCAGGGCAAAGACGGCAGCGGCGGCAACGAGCAGCAGAAGCCCGGGTTTTTCCATCTTTTACGCCCTCTTTCTACAGCGTCTTGCAGAACTCCCGGAGGTAGTCCTTAAAGCCCTCGCCGATCTCCGGGTGGGCGGCCCCCACCTCCACGATGGCCTGGAGGACCCCCAGCTTATTGCCCATGTCGTACCGCTTGCCCACGTAGTCCACCCCGGTCATCCCCCGGGTATGGGTGAGGGTCCGCATGGCGTCGGTGAGCTGGAGCTCCCCCCCGGCCCCCAGGGGGGTCTCCTCCAGGATGGTGAAGATCTCGGCGGGGAGGACACACCGCCCCAGGATGGAGAAGAGGGAGAGGATCTTGTCCGGGGCGGGCTTTTCCACCATGTCGGTGACCCTGTAGGTCCGGCCTTCCAGGGGCTCCACCGCCAGGGAGGAATACTTGACGATCTGTTCCGGGGTGACCTCCTTGATGCCCACCACCCCCAGGCCGTGCCGGTCGTAGGCTTTGCAGAGCTGGCCGATGGCGGGCTGGTCCGCCGGGGAGATGATGACGTCATCCCCGTAGAGGACGGCGAAGGGGTCGCTGCCCACGAAGCTCTTGGCGCAGAGGACGGCGTGGCCCAGGCCCTTGGCCTCCTGCTGGCGGACATACTGGATGTTGGCCATCCGGGTGACGTCCATGATCTGGCGGTAGAGGTCCTCCTTCCCCGAGGCCAGGAGGCGCTCCTCCAGCTCCGGGGCCCGGTCGAAGTAGTCCTCCACGCTGGACTTGCCCCGGCTGGTGATGATGAGGATGTCGGTGATCCCCGCCCGGACGGCCTCCTCCACGATGTAGTGGATGGCGGGGCGGTCCACGATGGGGAGCATCTCCTTGGGTACCGACTTGGTGGCGGGCAGGACCCGGGTGCCCAGCCCGGCGGCGGGGATAACGGCTTTTGTCACTTTCATGGCAGAGTTCATCCTCCTACGATTTGATAGCTGAGGCCCACGCCCACCAGGATGTACAGGACGATGAGGGTGCAGACCGCCACCAGCACGGCGTTCATGTTGACGCCCCCCCGGCGGACCAGGGCGTAGCGGTACTCCGGCGTGCCGGAGGAAAAATGGCCGGTGGTCTGCACCGTCTGGATCTCCTTGCAGACCTGGCGGAAGTAGGCGGCGTTAAAGAAAAGGCCGCAGAGGAAGTTCACCACGGAGATGGTCCCCTGGCAGAGAAAGAGGGCGTTGCGGTACTGGAGGACGACAGGGTTGGAGAGGTCCAGGAGCAGGTCCAGGTTCAGCGCCCCGTACTGGGCCAGCATCTCGGAAAAGAGGGGGGCGGCGGCCATCACCACCGGAACGATGGCGGCGATGATGACCAGGAGCAGGATGGTCCCCAGCTTGTACATCTTGCGGTAGAAACAGTAGAAGAAGGAGAAAAAGAAGGCGCTCCAGTTGATGGAGAGCTTCAGCCCGGAACGGCTGAGGCGCTGGAACCGCAGGAGGAAGGCCAGGTTGTTGGGCCCCACAAAGTCGCAGACATCCCGGTTGGAGATGCCCGGGGCAAGCTCCGGCTCCTCCAGCACCTGGGTGAACAGGGTCTCCATCCAGGGGGGCATATTCCCGGCGGCGGGGGCGGCGCCCGGGGCGCTCTGGCCGGCGGGCTGGTAGCCCTGTCCCGGCGGGGGCCCGTAGGGGGACCCCCCGGGGACCTGCCCCGCCGTCAGCTGGCTGCCGCAGACCTGGCAGAAAATGTTCCCCGCCGGGTTGTGGGACCCGCACCGGGGACAGAGGACGGTGGCGTCGGTCCCCGGTGCCTCGCCGGAGGGCTCCGCCTCGGCGGCAGGGGACCACTGGCCGCCCATGGCGTGGCGGCTCTCGTTGGCGCAGCGGCCCAGCTCCCGGTAGCAAGCCCGGTGGTGGGGGGTGCCGCAGTCGGGGCAGACCACGATGTCGTCCCCCTGGGCAAAGGCTTTCCCGCACACCGGGCATCGGTATCCATTGTAATTAGACACGGTATCAACTCCTAACAAAGGATATTATAGGCCACAAGGCGACAGTTTGCAATGAAATAATTGTAAAGTTTCGGGGGGATCGAGGGGCGGCCTTGGTTTGAACTCCCCGGCGGGTTTGTGCTATAATAGAAAAAACAGGAGGTGGACGGGATGAAAAGGCTTCTGGCAGCCCTTGCCCTGATGGCGGCGTTTTCCCTGGCGGGATGCGCCCAGCACCACCGCCAGCTGAAGGAGATGGAGACCCTGGCCGCCGGGCGGGCCCAGGACTACCTCCGGGAGACCTACGGCGCAGAGGGACAAATACAGGAGGTCAAGGCGGGGACCTACCAGAGCGGCTTTCACCTGGTGGTGGATACCGACGCCCTGGTCACCGTGGCCCTGGGGGAGGAGACCTTCCAGGTCTATGTGGAGACGGCGGAGCTCGCCTTCTGCCGGGACAACCGGGAGGGCCTGGCCCTGGCCCGGGACCTGGAGGGGTACTTCCGGGAGCTGTACCGCCTGCCCCCGGCCCGGGAGGGGGAGGTCCGGGTCTACCACGGCGGGGAGGGCTTCTTCGCCGCCCGGCCCGGCCACTTGGCCCGGGAATACAATTTCCTGGACTTCGATTACCACGGCCAGCCCCTGGAGGAGGTCCTGCCCCTCCTGGAGCGGGTCGCCTTCGCCTTCGACTACCTGGACGACGGGGTCTCCCTGGACCGGGTGGAGCTCCGGGACGAGGACTGGGGCGGGGACAGAAAGCGAGTGGAGCTGGACCTCCGGTGCTTTCGGGCCTACCGGGAGGACAGCCCCGTCCCCCTGGGGATCGGAGAGCGGGAGGGCCACCTGGTGCTGCTGGCCGAAGGGATGGAGTTCTCCCGGCGGGGGGAGGAGTACGGCAGCCTGGACGAGATAGCCGAGGCCCTCCCCGCTTTTGTCCTCCGGGAGCGCCTTACCGGGCGGGACGGGGAGGTCCGGCGGGAAAGGTATGACCTTGCCTCCATGGGGAACTTCTGGGTCAGCGCCCGGGAGGGCCTTTCGCCGGAGGACTGCTTTGTCCTCGCCGGCGCCGCCCCCGACTGGACGGGGGAAAACCAGGGGATGGGCAGCAGCCGGGGACAATACTACACCCGGGAAGAAATTCGGGAGGGCTCCGCCCTGGCCAAGACCACCCGGAAGGAACTGGCCCCCTTCGCCGAGGCGGGATTCCGCCAGGAGGGGGAGCTGCTCCTCCCCCGGGAGGGGGCGGAGGAAAGGCTGGCGGCCTGGAGCGAGGCCCAGGGGGGCGACAGCGACCCTCCGGCCTGGGTGATGATCCGGCCCTCCCTGGTGTACGGCGCCGGGGAGCGGACGGGGGCGGGGCTCCTCTGGCAGCAGAAGGGCCAGGGGGAGAAGAAGGTGGTCCAGCTGTACACCTCCTACCTGGACCAGGAGACCCGCTGGACCCACGGCCTGTGGGAGCTGGCCTTTTCCTTCCCCGGGACGGTGAAGGGGGTGGCCCTGGTGCGGGTGGAAAAATAGGATTTCCTCCCCTCCACCGCCTTTACATTTGCCAGAAAATAGGATACAATAAAGTGGCTTTGAACGAAACAGGCCCCCGGGCCGATACCGCTTGTAAGAAAGGATATTTGCTATGCCGATGTTGGAACTGGACGAACTGAGACTGCGCCTTGTGGCCATGGAGCCCTCCCTCCGGGAGCTGCGCCAGGCCCTGGACATCGACCGGCTGGAGGTGGAGAGCCAGGAGCTGGACCAGCGCACCGCCGAGCCGGGCTTCTGGGACAACGCCGAGGCCTCCCAGAAGATCCTCCAGCGGGCCGGGGCGGTGAAGGGCAAGCTGGAAAGCTACCGCCGCCTTGCCGCCCTTTACGAGGACACCCTCACCCTCATCGAGCTGGGGCTGGGGGAGGAGGACGACTCGGTCTACGAGGAGGCCCTGGGGGACGCCGACACCCTCCAGAAGGAGATGGAGGCCATGACCCTCTCCACCCTCCTCACCGGGGAGTACGACAGCCGCAACGCCATCCTCACCTTCCACGCCGGGGCGGGGGGCACCGAGGCCCAGGACTGGGCCCAGATGCTCTACC
>CANOCD010000116.1 GCA_947564495.1 uncultured Angelakisella sp.
AGCGGCGGTTTTATTACCGTGGGGGTGAGGGAGGAAAAATGGAAGAAGAGGAGAAGTAGGGAAAGGCTTTTCCCTGTGCAGAGCGAAAGTCTCTGATCGTTTGAAAGCTGCGGTGTGCGATAGGACCGGTTAATATAATCCAACACTGATATTACGGGAGCTTTGACTCCGAAGTGGATTGCAGACCTCCCGGCCTTTGGCCGGACGAAGGGAGCGTGAAGCGCAGGGCGGGCACCCACCTGTCGTAAGACGGGTTTTATCATCCGGTCCGCCGGCATCGCGGCTTTTTTGCAGGCCGACACGGCTCCCGGGCTTCTGGGCCCGGGGGCTTTTTGTTTGGGGCGGCGGGTAAATTGCTGCTGTTTTGGGGGCGGGGCGCCGCACCTTCACCAGGGACAGCCTGGACAGTCCAGACCCCGGCCGCTCTTTGGGGGCGGAAGGCCTGCGGGTTTTGTTGGAGTGGGGTTCCGCCTTTCGGGGCTGGGACGTGGAGCTTTCCGCCTCCTGCCTTTTACGGCCCAGGGCTCCAGGCACTACTTATGCCCCGGCACAGCTTTCCGCAGGGTGTGCCAGCGGACGCTAGTCCGCTGATTGACAATCCCCCGTCTGCGTGCTAAAATAGAAAAGCCCCAATGGCCCCTGTTTGCCCCCGTAGTTAAATGGATATAACAAGCCCCTCCTAAGGGTTAATTGTGAGTTCGATTCTCGCCGGGGGTGCCAGACCAAAGCCCGGAGCCGCTTATGCGGCTCCGGGCCCTTCGTTTCCCCGCTGCCTTGATTCTTCCCCCGAAATATCCTATAATGAGCACCGGCGGGCACCGACGCCCGCACCCCCCCGGGCCTCCGCCTGCATCCCCCAAAAAACTCAAACCGAAAGGGTATCCCCCATGAAACAAACCCTCCTCCGCCTCCTCAAACAGGAGACCGTCCTCTCCGTCTCCCTCCTCCTGGCCGCCGGCTCCATGATCTTGGTCCCCCCGGACAGGACATACCTCTCCTACATCGACTTCCGCACCTTGGCCATCCTGTTCTGCCTCATGGCCGCCATGGCCGGGCTCCAGCGCACCGGCCTTTTCCAGTGGGTCGCCCAGTCCCTCTTGGGACGGGTCCGGCACAGCTGGCAGCTGATGGGGCTGCTCATCCTTCTCTGCTTCTTTTCCAGCATGGCCGTCACCAACGACGTCGCCCTCATCACCTTCGTCCCCTTTACCTTCATCGTCCTGGACCTTATGGGCCCCGAGGCCAGGGAGCGGCTGCTCATCCCTGCCGTGGTGCTGCAAACCATCGCCGCCAACCTGGGCAGTATGCTGACGCCGGTGGGGAATCCCCAGAACCTCTACCTCTACGGCAGGGCCGGGCTCTCCTTGGGGGAGTTCCTCCTGCTGATGCTCCCCTACTCCCTGGTTTCCCTCCTGCTCCTTCTGGCCTGGGGGGCGGTCCGTGCCGGGGACTACCCCGCCCCTGTCCGGGTCACCTTCCGGGAGGCGGCCGGCCTCCCCCGGAACAAGACACCCCTGGTGGCCTGCTCCCTCCTCTTTCTCCTGGATCTGCTCACGGTGGCCAGGGTGGTCCCCTGCTGGCTGGCCCTTGCCGCCACCGTCCTCCTCCTGGCCCTGGTCGACCAGGCCGTCTTTGCCCGGGTGGATTACAGCCTCCTCCTCACCTTTGTGGGATTCTTCCTCTTCGTGGGGAACATGGGGCGGGTCCCCGCTTTCTACGGGCTCCTGGAGCGGATGGTCTCCGGCAACGAGGTGCTGGCCGGGGTGGCCGCCAGCCAGGTGATGAGCAACGTCCCGGCGGCCCTTCTCCTGTCGGGATTCACCGAGGACCTGCCCCCCTTGATCGTGGGGGTGAACCTGGGGGGACTGGGGACCCTTATCGCCTCTATGGCCAGCCTCATCTCCTACAAGCTGGTGGCCCGGGAGGCGGGGGAAATGAAGGGGGCCTACTTCCGCAGCTTCACCGTGACCAACCTTTGCTTTTTGGCGGCGCTTCTGTTGTTCTCTTTCGTCTGCCCCTAGACAGGGTCAGAGGGACCGCTGGCCGGAGAGGATGCAGGTTTTCACCCGGTCGGTGATGATCCCCCGGTCCCGCCGGGGATAGTATTCCAGGGCCGGGAACAGGGCCTCCTCGATCTCCCCGGGGGTCAGCCTGGGAATGGAAAGCTGGGGGCCGTAGAGGCTCCGGGCGGCGTTCCTCTGGCGGGCGAAGGTGGTCTGAAAGGGGCTGGCCCGGAGGGAGGAGATCAGCGCCGGAGGCACTATATCCATCCGCAGCACCTGGGTGTTGGAGAGGAGCCCCGCCCCGTTGTCAAAGACCGGGCAGTAGTCGTAGCGGCCCTTCTCCTCGATCACCGCAATGTTGTTGAGGTGGCGGTCGTCGTTGCAGAAAAGGGCGTCCACCTCGAAAAGCAGGGTAAGATATTGGGGGAACCGGGCCAGGCCGGTCACCTCCGCCGTGGCCTCGGCCAGGTAAGCCACCCGCTTTTTGCGGCTGGGGAGCCGGGCCAGTTTTTCTCCCAGGGGCATCCCCAGGGAATGGGAGAGGAGCCGGTTCACTGTGACAAGGGACTGGCCGGGCCTTAGAAAATTCCCGCTGGAACAGCCCGCCCGCAGGTGGCCGTGGACCTCCAGCCGCTCCATCCGGTAGCGGACGAAGGTGAAGTCCAGGCCGGTCTCCAAGTTGCTCCGCTCCAGCAGGGCGGAGATCACCGTCTCGGCCAGCCCCTCGTAGCCGAACTGGTCCAGCTTGTACCACCGCCCGGTCTCCCGGTCGTGCCACTTCTCCTGATTCCCCTTGGAGGAGGTCTCCGCGATCTTTTCATCGGTCACAAGGCGGACATTCATTTCATCACCTCGATGGACAGCCATTGTTCATCCTCCGCCATCCGCCCCCCGGTCTTTTGGATGATGGCCAGGGGGTCGTATTTTTCCAGGCCCAGCGCCTCCAGGTAGTTCCGCAGCCCGGCCCGCTGCCGGGGGATACAGCGGTCCTCCAGGAATCGCCGGAGGTCCTCCCAGGAGGGGGAGGGCGTGTTCCCGAAAGCGGTTTTGATAAGGGGGACCTCCTCGTTTTCCACAACGAGCCTCTGTTCCGTAAAGTCGGCGTGGATGGTGGAGCAGAGGGTGTCCCTGTCGTAAAACCGCAGGATACGGACGACATGGCCCAAGGCCCTCTGCCGGGCGGCGAAATCCGGGCCGCTCAGGCGCCGGGACAGGACGATCCGCTCCCCGTCAAAGGCCAGGTCCAGCTCCCGCCGGGTCTCGTCGACGCCCAGCCCCTTTATCCAGCTGGTGGGCAGGGTGATCTTATAGGTCTTTGCCCCCCTGGCGGCTGTCCCGCCGGCGGAGCCGATGCTTACCTTGGTTATCCGCTGTTCCATTCCATTCACCTCGTATCTATTATAGACTATTCGTAACGAATATACAATATTTTTGTATCCCCAAAAATCCGCCGCCCCGAGCCACGACCGGCTCCAGGCGGCGATTCGCTATTGTATATGGCTTACCCCACCGCCACCAACCGGCTCTCGTTGGGGGCCAGGGTAAGATGCAGGGCCCCGTCCCCCGCCGGGAGAGATTCCCCGGTGACCAGGTCGGTGCAGGGTCCGCCCAGGGGCAGGCGGATGGAGACCGGGGCCTCCTTCTCGTCGTTGTTCACCGCCACGATGACCCCTGTCCCGTCCAGGAGCCGGGCAAAGGCGTACTGGCGGTTGGTGAGGAGCAGCTCCTGATACCCCCCGTGGACCAGGGCGGGGCGCTCTTTGCGAATCCGCCCCAGGGTCCTGATCCAGTCCAGGAGTTCAGGGTCCGCCGGGTTTTCCAGGGCTTTTTGGAGGTCCACCGCCGGGCGGAGGGGGTCGTCGTTTCCCCCCTCCTTTCTGCCCTGGATGCCCCACTCCGACCCGTAGTAGATGGAGGGGATGCCGGGGAGGGTGAAGAGCAGGGTATGGACCGGGTAGATGTGCCCCGGGACCTTCAGTTTGGAGGCGATGCGGTCCACGTCGTGGTTATCCACAAAGGAGTAGAGGCGCATTCCCCGGTAAATGCCGCCGTTCTGGTCGAACTCCCGGCGGATGGTGTGGGCGATCTCGAAGTAGTTGTGGTCGTTGTGCCCCGAATAGAGCCCCTTGTGCAGCTCGTAGTTGGTGACGCTGTCCAGCTTGTCCCCGCCGATGTACCGGCTGTAGTCCCCGTGGATCACCTCCCCCATGAGCCAGAAGTCCGCCTTCTTCTCGTCCACGCACCGGCGAAGCTCCTGGAGGAAGGACTGGTCCAGGCAGTCGGCGCAGTCCAGGCGGATGCCGTCGATGTCAAAGGTGTCGATCCAGAACCGGACCACGTCCAGGATGTAGTCCCGCACTGCCCGCTCCCAGTAGTTCAGGTTGGCCAGCTCGAAGCAGTTCCGCCAGGCTTCATAGCCAAAGCCGTCGTTATAGGGGGAGTTCCACCCGAAGTTGAGTCCCTTATACCAGGAGCAGTAGGGGGAGCCCTGGCGGTTCTGCTGGATGTCCCGGAAGGCGAAGAACTCCCGGCCGGTGTGGTTGAAGACGCCGTCCACCACCACCCGGATGCCCCGGTCGTGGGCCGTCCGGACAAAGCGGGCGAAGTCGTCGTTATCCCCCAGGCGGCGGTCCACCAGGCGGTAGTCCCGGGTATCGTACCCGTGGGAGGTGGACTCGAACAGGGGCCCGATGTAGATGGCGGTGCAGCCCAGGGAGGCGATATGGGGGAGCCACTGCTCCAGCTGGCCGAAGCGGCGGGTGGTTTCCGGGGACTCGTTTCTCTTGGGGGCGCCGGTCATGCCCAGGGGGTACATATGGTAAAAGACTGCTTCCTCGAACCATTTTGCCATGATCTTCTTTGTCTCCTTTTTGGTGTGGTGGGTTTTATTATACCTTGGCCGGGGGGAAATGTCCAGCGGGGGGGTGGGTAGGGCGTCGGGTAACGGGGAGGTTCTGCGTTGGGCTGTGCGGAAAGCCAGGCTGGCACGTTCCGGATTCGGGCCCCCTGCGGGGGCCCTGTCCGGAAGGGCAGCGCCTACAGGGCGCCAGCGAGGGGCGCTCCTGCGGCTGGGTGCGGGTGCAGTCTCGTTACCGGCCGCAGGTTGTCACTTCGAGAAAACAAAGCCGGGG